>NZ_JAKEUW010000110.1:0-5898 GCF_022398115.1 Vibrio sp. Isolate22
CTGGGCAGTCTACGTGTGCGTAGTGACGTGATGGAGTGTCGTACTCAACGTGAGAAGTAGCGATTGTGATACCGCGCTCACGCTCTTCTGGAGCGTTATCGATAGATGCGAAATCTTTAGCAACACCACCGTACACTTTTGCAAGTGTAGTACAGATAGCAGCAGTTAGAGTTGTTTTACCGTGGTCAACGTGGCCGATAGTACCAACGTTTACGTGCGGTTTCGTACGTTCAAATTTTTCTTTAGACACAATCGTGTTCCTTCCTAGTTATGATTCGCCACGTTCATTATTGAGCGAGACGCGCCAGAAATTGCTATTTTATGCGCCAACTCTCGTTAGCGCAATATTTGGACGCATTAGATCTTTCAAAAAATGAAAAAAATGCGTTCCTTTTGTTTAACCACGCTCTGCAATGATTGCTTTTGCAACATTGTTAGGCACTTCAGCGTACTCACTAAACTCCATAGAGTAAGAAGCACGACCTTGTGTCGCAGAACGTAAATCAGTTGAGTAACCGAACATGACAGACAACGGAACTTGTGCACGAATTATCTTCAGGCCAGCTGTCCCCTCGTCCATACCTTCGATGATGCCGCGACGACGGTTAATATCGCCAACAACGTCACCCATCCAGTCTTCTGGAGTAGTCACTTCAACTTTCATCATAGGCTCAAGCAGAACTGGTTGCGCTTCAAGTGCACCCGCTCTGAAAGCCATAGAGGCAGCGATTGTAAACGCCATCTCACTTGAATCTGTTTCATGGTAAGAACCATCATATAGTGTAGCTTTGATATCCAGAACTGGATAGCCAGCAAGCACACCATTGTTCATCTGCTCTTCAACGCCTTTAGCTACTGAAGCGATAAACTCTTTTGGTACTGTACCATCGGCAATTTCATCCACGAAGACAAAGCCTTCGCCAACTTCTGATGGTTCCAGTTTCAGCCATACATGACCGTACTGACCTTTACCACCGTGTTCACGGATAAATTTACCTTCCGCTTTCGCTGTTCCACGAATTGTTTCACGGTAAGCCACTTGCGGGTTACCAACGTTGCAGTTCACGCTAAATTCGCGCTTCATACGGTCAACGATGATATCTAAGTGTAGTTCACCCATACCAGAAATCAGTGTCTGGCCTGTTTCGTCGTCCATATCGACGCGGAACGATGGGTCTTCTGCCGCTAATTTACTTAGCGCAATAGTCATTTTATCTTGATCGGCTTGTGAGCTTGGCTCTACAACGATCTGAATAACTGGGTCTGGGAATTCCATGCGCTCTAGAACAATCTTATGGTTCTGGTCACACAGAGTTTCACCAGTGGTTACATCTTTTAGGCCGATAATAGCCGCGATGTCACCTGCTCGTACTTCTTTTACTTCTTCACGCTTATTTGAGTGCATTTGTACAATGCGACCTAAACGCTCACGTTGTTTTTTCACAGAGTTGTAAGCTGTTTTACCGCTTTCAACAACACCAGAGTAAACACGGATGAAAGTTAGAGTACCAACGAATGGGTCTGTTGCAATCTTGAATGCTAGCGCTGAGAACGGTTCTTTGTCGTCCGCGTGACGCTCTGCTTCATTCTCGTCTTCATCGATGCCCTTAATTGCAGGTACATCAACTGGAGAAGGAAGGAAATCAACCACTGCATCTAGAACAGCTTGTACACCTTTGTTTTTGAATGCACTACCACAAGTTGCTAGTACGATTTCATTATTAAGGGTACGAGTACGAAGACCTTGTTTGATTTCAGCTTCTGTCAGTTCACCTTCTTCAAGGTACTTATCCATTAGCTCTTCAGAGGCTTCTGCCGCTGCTTCAACAAGTTCTGTACGATATTCTTCAGCCATTTCTTGCATGTCTGCTGGAATGTCTTCGTACGTAAAAGTCATGCCCTGGTCAGCTTCATTCCAGTTGATTGCCTTCATCTTGATAAGATCGACAACACCTTGGAAGTTTTCTTCAGCGCCAATGTTCAGTTGAATCGGAACAGGAGTCGCGCCTAGGCGGTCCTTGATCTGCTCGATAACGCGCAAGAAGTCTGCGCCAGTACGGTCCATTTTGTTAACGAAAACCATACGAGGAACTTGGTACTTATCAGCTTGACGCCAAACTGTCTCTGATTGAGGCTCAACACCAGATGAACCACAGAACACAACAACGGCACCATCAAGTACACGTAGAGAACGTTCTACTTCGATAGTGAAGTCAACGTGTCCAGGAGTGTCGATGATGTTGATACGGTGATCTGGGAATTGCGCTTCCATACCACGCCAGAACGTAGTGGTTGCTGCTGAAGTGATCGTAATACCGCGCTCTTGCTCTTGCTCCATCCAGTCCATGGTTGCTGCACCATCGTGAACTTCGCCGATTTTGTGAGAAAGACCGGTATAGAACAGAATACGTTCACTTGTGGTTGTTTTACCTGCATCTACGTGAGCAACGATACCAATGTTACGGTACTGCTCAATAGGAGTTTTACGAGCCACGGTTGAATCCTCTTATTAGAGACTTAGGGACTATTGCTATACCTAGGATAAAAATTGCCTGCCCTAGAAATAGCAATAGTTCCTAGCATAAGCATAGGAACTAAAGAAGTGCTGCAAGGAACCTTGCAGCACTAAAAAGGTATTACCAACGGTAATGTGCGAACGCTTTGTTTGCGTCAGCCATGCGGTGAACGTCTTCACGTTTCTTAACCGCAGTACCTTTGTTCTCAGACGCGTCTAGCATTTCAGCAGCTAGGCGTTGAGCCATAGATTTTTCACCACGCTTACGCGCAGCTTCAACTACCCAACGCATAGCAAGAGCGTTACGGCGAACCGGACGAACTTCTACAGGTACTTGGTAAGTTGAACCACCTACACGGCGAGATTTAACTTCTACCGCTGGGCGAACATTTTCAAGAGCTTCTTCAAATACAGCTAAGTGGTCTTTACCAGACTTCTCAGCCATTGCATCTAGTGCAGTGTAAACAATTTTTTCTGCAGTAGATTTCTTTCCGTCAACCATTAGGATGTTAACGAATTTTGCCAGCAGTTCAGATTTGAACTTTGGATCTGGAAGGATCTTACGCTGACCTATTACGCGACGACGTGGCATGGATATTCTCCGTTGTCTTCTTCAGGTTTTTTCCAAAACTTTTCAGAATAATAAATAAAATAGTGTTTGGCCTTACTTAACGATTTCTTTTTAAAAAAGAGAATCAATTAAGACTTAGGACGTTTCACACCGTACTTAGAACGACCTTGTTTACGGTCATTAACGCCAGCACAGTCAAGTGCGCCGCGAACAGTGTGGTAACGAACACCCGGAAGGTCTTTTACACGACCGCCACGGATTAGTACAACACTGTGCTCTTGTAGGTTGTGGCCTTCACCGCCGATGTACGAAGTTACTTCGAAACCGTTAGTTAGACGTACACGACATACTTTACGTAGTGCCGAGTTAGGTTTTTTAGGTGTAGTAGTGTAAACACGAGTACATACACCACGTTTTTGTGGGCACGCTTCTAGTGCAGGCACGTTGCTTTTAACAACTTGCTTTACACGAGGTTTGCGAACCAACTGGTTAATAGTTGCCATTAACTAGCTCCTGAAATTTACTTGAAAGTAAGCTTTGTGAAAAATCTATCCCTAACTACATGTCGCAATTAGGGACGCAAAATTCTATTCAGCAGTGGGATGTGTGTCAAGAAATATACAGATCTTTTTTAGCCGTCTAGAGCTCAGGATGGTCTAGTTTTGACCAAACTGATAGAACACAGCTACCAAGTGACTGATTTGTCGTTTAAAACCGTCAATTCAACAAAGCCATCAAAGCCTATTTGCGGGATGGCTTCAGAGGCCAACTTTTGTAGGCCGCGACTCTCTAAATCGGGTTTTAATACCGACATGTGCTCGACTGCACTGATTTGAGTGAATAACTCATGATTTGGAAGGCAAACATACACTGCATCTTCAACTAACAAGAACTGATCTTGTGGTTGAGAGTAGACGAGTGCAAGCTTTAGTTTATCCGCTGTTTTAACAATATGAAGCATAGCGTTTCCTAGAAAGTCAGTATCTGTTGGCACTGGGCTAACGTCTGCACTAACTCATCAGCTTCAGCGACGGTGACATCAATCAACAAGTCGTCAGCTGAAAGACCAAACTGACTCAGGCTTCGCTGACAAACGTACACCTGTTCGATGTCGTACAGATCCATCAACTTAAACGCCGAGATGTAGTCTCGGGACAGTGTCTGTTCAGGCTGCTGTGCTTTGAGAAGTTGTGTCACACCATCACCAACAAAAAACACGGCGATATCTTCACTATAAGCGGACGCAGCTAATAACGCGTCTAACCCTTCCCTACCCGCAGCGGTAGTATGAGGAAAGCTATTAAATACAAAGGCTAATTTTCTCAAAACTGTACCACTCTGTCTTGCGTGAGTAGCGCTTCCGATAAGCTGCCTAAACCAGCCTGTGTAAATCCAGAAGCTAAGTTAGAGCCACTAAGCTGATGCTGCTCTGCTTCTTCAGAACTGATGATGCCACGTCTTAATGCCGCCGCAACACAGGTCTCAAGGCTCACATTGTGTTCATTTGCCAATTTTTGCCAAGCCGCAGCCAAATCAAACTCATCGTTAGCTGGCACAGTAAGGTCAGAACCATTACTTACGCCATCTTGATAAAAGAATACACTGTGGAGTTTGTGGCCCTGTTGAATCAGAGCCACGGCAAACTGGTAAGCACTTCTTGCTGACTGTGAACCATAGAGAGGTCCATTAACTAGGAGTGTATAGCTTAACAACCCTCTTCATCCTCTGTTTTACGCTGACGGATATATAGGTACACGGTGTGCTTAGAAATATTCAATCGCTCAGCAACACGGTTAATCGCATCTTTGATATCGAAAATACCTTTGTCGTACAGCTCCATCACGATCTGACGGTTCTTGGTATTGTTCGATACTGATTTGTCGGCATTGATCTCTTCAATAGTGCGCTCAACCGTTTGGTCGACAAGCTCTTCAACGTCGCTTGCAAAGTTAACCGATGAGGCAGCTTCGTCTGCGTCTTGTGTCGGCATGAAAGATTGCAGCACTTGTGAGAAAGGCGCATCTAGGTTCACGTTAATACACAGCAGGCCAATCACTCGGTCTTCACCATTGCGGATAGCCACTGTGATCGACTTCATCAACACGCCGCCTTTAGCACGGGTGAAGTATGAGCGTGAGAAGTTACGTTTAGAACCTTCGATATCTTTTAGCATCTTCAATGCAAGGTCAGTAATTGGCGAGCCAACCTGACGCCCCGTATTCTCACCGTTAGCAATTTTAATTGCAGAGGTGTTGAGGTCTTCTAAAGAGTGCAAAACGATCTCACAAAATGGGCCAATTAGACTCGCAATGCCGTCTACCACCGCTTCATAAGATCTTAGAATGATTTTATCGTGTTCACTGAATGGCATGACATTGACTGATTCCATTTCAAGTAACACATCTGCATTGACTGTTTCTGTAGTAGTCACTTATTCCTTACCTTCGTGTGAAAAATCAACAAATTTATGTAAGTTTATCAGAAAATTTTAATTGCACACCTAGCTAACATTGCAACTAGTGATTTAGAACAAGTTTAAAAATCAAATACTCATATTCGAATCATAAAAAAAGGTTCATCGCGGATTAGCGGGAACTAAAAACAAAAACGGTAGTAAGTGATATGGTTTAGTCGCCAAACAAAAATCATACACAAACTACCGTTTTCATGCCGAATCATACTTTCCTATCTTCATTCTGGGAAGGCTTTAAAATAGTAAAGTCTCACCAGACAGCATCACTTATTACACTGACTCTTAAACCTAACTCTGAGGCTAAATGCCTTTGCGGTCTTGAAGCCGAGGCTATCCATG
>NZ_JAKEUW010000111.1:0-5873 GCF_022398115.1 Vibrio sp. Isolate22
AAGTATTGGAAAGAGCGGTATGGATACCACAAGCGTTCACTCTCAGAAACAGCGATGTATCGAGTTAAACAGTTGCTAGGAGGGAAACTGAGCTTAAGAAATTACAATGCCCAGGTGGGTGAAACTTACGCAATGATAAAAGCGTTGAACAAGCTTACTAGGTTAGGTATGCCTAAAACTTGTCGTATTGACTAAGAAATACGCGAAACGGGTTGGCTCTATATCTAAATTTAATTACGCAACAAAGCCCAATGATTGATATAAATGGCGACCTTGACCCTTCGTTACGTGATGCGCCTATAGATCCTCTTACTTACCAAAATATCGAAGATAGCCAAATAAAAACCATTGATGAAAATACTATTGAAATGGAAGTTACTTATGTAGATGGTACTTCTTAAACGGTTACCGGAGTGAAAGAAGGCTCTAACGTTAAATATTTTGTGGACGGTGAGCTTGTCTCTGAAACGACATTAGAGGCGTTGTCAGAAGCTTTTGATGTTAATTCATAGAATTGATAGCAGAGGCGGATTTCATTATTTACCTCTGGTTTGGATATTGTCTGTCAAAAATCAAATTTATTAGAGAGCATAATATGAATCAATTTAGTGCTACTGGTTATGTAATAAAGAGCAGCCTTGAAAGAAAGAACATTCAACCTGCAGACGATATCTCTTATGATGGGTGCAGTTTTATAATTCAAACAGATAACTTTCTTGTATCATGCTGTTCATTGAATAAGTATATCAATAATGCATTTGATAAATTATTGAGTGCAAATGGTAAGGTGAAACTAGACGGCTTTTTGTTTGTTGATACTTATAGCGACAATTCTTCTTTAGCGGTGGTGACGTCAATCACCGAGTTGAATTAAGACCAATGTAAACCTATTTTCATGCCCTGCGGGGTTCATGAACTGATGTTTAGGCAGCCCAAAAGGACGCATGTATATGCGTCCTTTCTAGGTTGTTGAGTTATTATTTTAGTTCGCAGCTGCCAACCACGGATTCCAATCTTCTGCTACTTTCACAATATTATGATCTTTTTCATATTGCTGATAAATCTTCATCATAGCGTTGAATTTATCTGGGTACTTATCTTCAAGAGGTACCGTTTCAGCAGGGTTTTCCTTAATGTTATATAAGTGCCACTCACCATCACCGTACATACCAGTACGAAGCTTCATTAACTTGTAGTCACCTTGAATAACAAAGCCATTACCAAATAGCTCAAAGGCAAACCAGTCTTTCTCAGTGCGCACCGTATCTTTTTCACCTTCTAAGAAGGGTTTCATAGACACACCGGATGGTACAGGGATCTTTCTGTCTTTATAAGCATTTCCCGGGTGTTCTACCTCTGCATAATCGAGCATGGTCATTGGTAGATCTTTTACACTCAGGGTTGTGTTAGAAAGAACATTTTGTTGGTCAAAATTGCTACTCTCTGGCGGTCGTATGATTAGAGGAACGCGGATGCCACCTTCGGCAATAAACCACTTCCACCATTGCAGTGGGCCAGTGGTTGCGTTAGTCCACTCCAGTCCGAGCTGCCTGCTAGAGTTCGCACTGCCAATTGCTTCATCACTCATGTCGAAATGATCGGTTGTCCAATTTTTCCATAAGCTATTAGCTAGAGGTCCAAAGGCATCAGAGCCTTCAGGTCCGTTATCAGGCATATAGATCACTAGCGTATTTTCTAATTGACCACTTTGGCGGAGATAGTCTAATACTCGTCCAATGTAAAAGTCATGGGTTTCTACCATAGCGGCGTAAGTCGCCATCAGTCGAGCTTGAGTTTTCTTTTCTGCCTTAGATAACTCATCCCATTTTTTTGTTAGCGGATTGCCTTCAGGAAATGGTGTCCCTTCAGGGTAAACACCTGCCTTAATCATTGCGTCATATCTTTGCTTTTTTAGTCCTTCCCAGCCAAGCTTTTCGTAGATAGGGACGTATTTTTCGATCAGAGCCGAAGGCGCTTGTAAAGGAAAATGCGCTGTCGTTAGTGCAAGGTATCCAAAGAATGGTTTACCAGATTCACGACCCTCTTCGATATAGTCAATCATTTTTCCTGTGTAAAGATCATCTGAGAAGATGCCACGAACACGGTCAATCTTTTGACCGTTTTCGTAAAACTGTTGATAGGTAACTGGAGGTTTTTTCCCTTCTTTTATCGCTTTATTTGCTGCTTTTGTATTCGGGTACATATCTGTGTTGTCCCAGTGCGCTGAGCCACCAGAATAAACCCCGTATGTTTCTGTAAATCCCCAATCTTGTGGAGGATTGCCATGGCCATCTCCTGAACCAAGATGCCATTTGCCTGAGTGATAGGTGTTATAACCTGCATCACGAAGTAACTCTGAAACGGTAACTGTGTCGCGTGTCATATACCCTTCGTATCCTTTTTTACCTTTAGCAGGTGGATAGAATGAGTAATCAAATGACCCTAAACCAACTTCAATGCTATTAGCCCCGGTAAGCATCTGAGCTCTTGTTACCGAAGAAACCGGTGATGCATGAAAATTATTAAAGCGAATACTTTCTTCTGCCAAGGCACTGAGCGTAGGTGTGTGAATTTCCGAACCAAATGGGGCAAGATCTCCGAGCCCCATATCATCCCCAACTATCAAAAGAATATTCGGTCTATTATCGTCTGCGGCCAGAGCGACAAAGCTCGGGGCGACTAGACCAAAACAAATCGTTATTTTTAGTTTCATACAATCCTTCCTTGAATGTTACTGATTCGTTCTTGTTTTTAGTATTGCTAAGCCGACTAAACCAAAACCTAGTTCTAAGACAATGTAAAGCCACAAAACGCCGTTAGGGTTGCCATCTAGACCAACGCTTAAAAATCGCCCTGCGACTAAGCCGAACATAAAGATGATGAGATTAATTAAGGCACCGGTTGTGTGTTTAGGATTGAATGCGCCAATAACCCAGTAGATAGCGGTAGCTAAATACAATCCCATTACGGCCCTAAATATATGAGAACTTTCAACACTGTTTACGTCAATATTGAACAAAAATGCCATGGATGTCTTAGGGTCAAATCCGTATGACAACGCGATAGGAATTAACCCACCGGTGGCTAGTAGTAGAAATATTTTTTCTTTACTCATAGATACTCCAGTAATCATTAGCAATCATGCTGTTTTGAACTTTCCGTGTTTTACGGCTTTACCATTAATATGTAGTAGCTTGCTTATTCTCGGATCGACGTGGTTAAAAAAGGCTAACCAACCTTTACAAAGGTAATTCAGCCCTTTTTCACCCGTTTGGGTAGTTAGAGTGCGATTTTTAGGGCACTCACCATGGCATGCGAATCGGTATTCACATTCAATACATTGTTTTGGTAGTGATTTTGCTTTAGCGAACCCAAAATCAACTTGCTTACGTGACAACGCAATGTCGCCTAGTTTTTTTTGTGTGATATCGCCGATTTCAAATTCTGGGTATACGTAGTGGTCGCATGCGTAAACCTTTCCGTCGGGTTCAACCGCTAACCCTTTACCGCAAATCTCTGAAAGTGTGCACATTGTGCTTTGTTCACCCATCCAAATACCGATAAAGTTTTCAAAGTAGGGTATATAAACTTTTCCAAAGTCATAGCGCATCCACTCATCGAAGACAGTGATTAAAAATGCACCCCAGTCAATAGCTTGGACTGACCAAGGTTCCATGGTTTGCGTAACAGGAATAATTGCATTGGAACCATTACTTGCCCACTTACTGCTCTGAGCCGAGTTACTTTTATCGACTACGGGAATGAACTGAATTTGGTTTGGTTGAATTTCATCTCTTAGAAAACGATAGACTTCTAAAGGGGATAATGAGGTAACGTCGTTCACACAGGTTAGTGTTGCAAATGTAACGCCATGCTTTTTGAGTAATTTGGCTCCACGAAATGTTTTTGCAAAAGTGCCTCTACCTGCGTGATTTTTTCTATGATGGTCATGGAGCTGTTCAGGTCCGTCTATACTAATGCCAATGAAAAAGTTATTTTCTTTGAAGAACTTGCACCATTTATCATTGATAAGCGTTCCATTAGTCTGAAGGTCGTTGACTATCTCAGAGTGTGCAGGGCGGTATTTGTTTTGGAACTCTACGACCTTCTTAAAGTAATCAATCCCAAGAAGTGTCGGTTCACCGCCATGCCATGTAAATACAATCTCAGGTGTGTTCTGACCTTGGATGTATTGTTTTATGTACTTCTCTAGTAGCTCATAAGACATGGTTTTCTCTGGGCGTTTATCGTAATCGAGAAGTTGTTGCTTGCCCAAGTAATAGCAGTAGGAACAGTCTATGTTACAGACTGCTCCAATAGGTTTTGCTAGCGCTTGAAACTTTGAATGCGCTTTACCTTTGTATTGTGGTACGTTTAATTCCATTTACTACTAACGCTCTTTATTTATCGTTACAGGAAATTTAGAAGTAGGCTGCCCAACCCACTAAAAAGCCTTGTGTTGCAGTGTTGTAGGCAAAGGTGTCTCCATTGTCGTAATCTACCCATGTTGATTTGTAAGATAGATTAATGTCTGACCAAGAATTGAACCTGTACCTGAAACCTGCTTGAAGTGCTGAAGTGAAACTTGTGTCTTTGCTTAGCCCAACGTCGCCACTTATATAGGTACTCCAATCTTCATTGAGCTTTGTAGTTAATCGAGCACCTACTAAATAGTCCACCCAGTCCACCCAGTCCACTGAGGGGCTGTTCCCCTTGTTTATCGAAGGCCCTACATTGTTGGTAGAGTGTATCTTTGTATCAACGTCGTTATCCCACCAACGTATACCAGCCATATAGTCGATAGTGCCAAAGTCATAGGTAAATCTCTTGAAACCTTTGGCCTCAAGTACGCCTTGACGAAGCTCCATCTCAGCACGTATCTTACTTAAGTCAGGCTGTAGTAATGAATCTGTTTCACCACTTAATTTCATGTAACTATAATCTAGATAAAAGCCCCACCTGTTTTCATAAATACTTTCCCAGCGGAGCATAGCGCCCATATCGATATGATCCATAATGAACTCTGGGTCTATATCTACATTGGCATCTAGATTCTTAACTTTACTATCTCCACGTATGTTCAGTGCTTGTGCATAGATTTCTATAGAATTTCGCCATGGACTACTTGCAACTGAATCTAGCTCTGCGGCTTGAGCAGAAAAAGTGCATGAGTAAGGTAGAAGCAAAGCAGTCATTAATTTAGTTTTTACTTGCATGCCATTGATTCCATTCAACTGTTTCGTACATTTTTAAAGCGTAGACTACGATATAAGCGCTTTTCTAGTAAATTCACATAAGCCTGAAAGGTTGTGATGTTTATCCCATAACGCGTTGGTTTTATTGACTTTTGCTCTAATGATTTTTTTACATTACAGATGTAAACAAGAAAGATACATTTGATGTGTATTAGTGGAATACTGGGGGTAACTGATGGAAGATAAAACCTGAAAGTAACTTTCTTACTGCTATAGTTTGGCCGAATTGTACGATTCACGAAAATATCAACTTATGGTTGTTTTAGGCTATATCAACATATGGTTGTTTTTTATAAAGTATTGAATTTAAAGGGATCGTAAATATCAGCTTATGATTGTTTCAACATAGTTTGAAAATCAAGAGCCGCTTTTTGAACTGACCCCCAATAGTTGGACACCAATTATTGGGGGTCTTTTTATGTCCAAATATAGCCGAGAGCTAAAATGTATCATTGCTAAGCAATACTTAGATGGCACGTCATCTCTCTACTTAGCAAAACAATATTCAATTTCTTCAAGACAGATACGGTATTGGGCTCAAGTCTTTGCCATTCATGGTACTGATTCATTTTTGCCAACTAACCATGCGGCTACTGCTCAGACAAAACGAAAAGCATT
>NZ_JAKEUW010000112.1:0-5777 GCF_022398115.1 Vibrio sp. Isolate22
GCTAGTTCTTGCTCTCGCTGACTAGTACTGGTGTCTTTCTTCGAGTTGTTCTTGCTCTCGCTGACTAGTACTGGTGTCTTTCTTCGAGTTCTTTCGCCACCCGTAGATTTGAGATTCATGTAAAGAAAGCTGTCTTGCTGTCGCAGCTACTCCCACTTTATCTGCTAACTTCAGGGCTTCTGCTTTAAATTCAGGGGAATGTTTAATTCTAGTTTTCTTAGTTGTCATTGTTCACCTCGTTAGTGATTGTACTCACTTAACTCAGTGTCCAAAACTGCTGGGGCGGATCAAATCGCTTATTGCACGTTAAAAGTGGAAATCATAATTGAGCTATCAATGACAGAGATAATGGAAACAAAACGATGCCCAGGTAGGCCTTCTAATGCATTGAATGCTCGAGACGAGTTGTTAAAAGTAACAAGAAGTTTATTTTTATCACACTCTTACTCTGAGCTCACAACTAGGCTTGTATCAAAAGAGTCAGGCTTCAATATATCGCTAATAAATTATTACTTTAAAAGTAAAGATAATTTGATTTTATCGATGTTGAAGGAACACTTGATTGACTTCAATGATAAATCAAAAATACATTTTTCAGGAATGAATGGGAATGCATTTTCTTTATTAAGTGTTATAGAATTTTTATATGAAAATTCTGAAACAATTACTTTGATTTCTCGAGTTTTAATTGAATGTGACTATATTAAAAATGGCAACCGCTTGGCTGAAATCGTAAAGTCTGATTTTGTTGATTTCATGACTGAAGTGCTGAATAAATCTGAATTTTTCAAAAGTGAAAGAGAGCTAAAAGAATTTCAAAGTATTCTTATGGCTTTAATAGTTTCGCCTATGCTTTTTAAGAAGAATGAATTTGTTGATTTAGGAATTCAGCGTGAGCAAAGCATAGAATTATTAAAGCGCATCGTTAATAGTGATGTGTGATTTTTATCGTTGAATAGGAAAGTAAAGTGAAGTTTAATTTTAAATATAAGTCTTTTATTCTATTGTCAGGCTTGATTCTAATAGGGTGTCAAGAGGAAAAAACGGCTAACGTAGAGCCTGTGATAAGACCAGTAAAATTGATTGAAGTAAATAGTCTCGTAGAGGCTTCAAAGCGTATTTTTCCCGCGCGAATAGAAGCTAATCAAAAAGCAGACCTTGCTTTTCGTATTTCAGGTGAGTTGGTCACATTACCTTTATTGGAAGGCCAGAGTGTACTAAAAGATGAATTGCTTGCAAAACTTGATGATCGAGATTCAAAAAATAATCTACTTCTTAGGGAAGCTGACTATGAATTAGCTCAAGCAGATTTTCGCCGTAAAGCAGAATTATTGAAAAAGAAACTAATCTCAAATTCTGACTACGACATTTCTCAAGCCAACCTAAAAACAGCAAAAGCTAATTTAGCTAGTGCGCAAGACCAGTTGAGCTACACAAAGCTCTTAGCACCATTTAATGGTGTTGTTGCTCAGCGCGGTATCGATAACTATCAGACCGTACAAGCAGGACAAACAATTTTAACATTACAACGAAGAGATGTTGTTGATGTTGTAATCCAAGTTCCAGAATCATTTTTGCTAGAATTAAAATCGATGCAAGCTTCAGGCATAGAGCTGCAGCCCAGTGTTGTCTTTCCTTTCTCACCTCAATCGACTTTTCCTGTTGAATTTAAAGAGTCTGCGACGCAAGTGAGCTCTGGAACTCAATCATACAAGACTGCATTTACATTGACACAACCTGAGGACTTCGAGGTTTTGCCGGGCATGAGTGCCGAATTAATCATCGACTTTGCTGACAACGATCAACCTTTCTCCCCTGTGGTTATTCCTTCTACAGCAATTGAGGTAAGTGATAACAGTGGTAAAAACATTATATGGGTTTTTGATGAAAAGACAGGAACAGTAAATTCAAGATCCGTTTCGCTAGGTAACGTACGCTCTAATGGAATCGAAGTACTATCTGGACTCATGCTAGGAGATTCCATTGTCGCGACAGGAATTCAGCATCTCCGAGAAGGGATGTTGGTGAAACCGTTAACCTGGGAACGTGGAATTTAATATATGAATCTTGCGGAATATACAATACGCCACAAAGTCGTGAGCTGGATGTTTGCTCTGTTGCTTCTTATTGGAGGTAGCTTTGCATTTCTTGGATTAGGGCAATTAGAGTTTCCTGAGTTCACAATCAAGAATGCTTTGGTCATAACTAATTATCCAGGAGCTAGTGCTGAGCAAGTCGAAGAGGAAGTAACATTAAAGCTGGAAGATGCTATTCAACAATTAGATGCAATAAAACACATCACGTCCATAAACAGCTCAGGTTTGTCGCAAATAGAAATTACAGTGAAAGACAGTTATGACAAAACTGATCTTCCACAAGTGTGGGATGAAGTTCGTCGGAAAGTAAATGATGAGTCCGTCCAACTTCCGAGTGGTACTCTTCCTCCACTAGTTATTGACGATTTTGGAGATGTTTACGGAATTTTATACAATATAGTCGGCGAAGGCTTTAGTAATCGTGAATTGCAAAACTACGCAGATTATTTGAGAAGGGAGCTGGTATTGGTTCCTGGTGTCAAGAAGGTATCCATTGAAGGTGTTATTCCTGAGCAAGTCGTTGTTGAAATTTCTCAGCAGAAACTGGCATCTTTAGGCTTAGATCAAAGTTATATTTATGGATTAATAACAAGCCAAAATGTCGTGTCAAACGCTGGAAGCGTTCTTGTTGGCAAAAATAGAATTCGAATTCACCCTTCGGGTGAGTTTCAAAGCGTCGAAGAAATGGAGAGACTGGTCATTAGTTCTCCGGGTAGTGATGAGTTAATTTATCTTGGCGATATTGCGAGAGTATATAAAACACTAAGTGAAACGCCAAAAGTGTTGTATCACTCTAATGGCCAATCCGCTGTTTCAATGGGGATATCCTTTGGAAAAGGGGTCAATGTAGTTGAAGTCGGAGAACTAATTCACAGTCGAATGAATGAACTTGAGAGCAAGCGACCACTGGGGATTGAATTAGAGACAGTCTACAATCAAAGTGAAATGGTTGACTCAACAATCAAAGGTTTTTTGATTAATCTCGCCGAGTCTGTTGGAATCGTTATAATCGTACTTCTTGTCTTTATGGGAGTACGTTCTGGTTTGCTCATGGGGGCTGTTTTGTTACTTACCATTCTTGGCACATTTATGGTCATGAATGTTATGGGTATTCAACTTCAAATTATTTCTCTAGGTGCTCTGATCATTGCCTTAGGTATGCTTGTAGACAACGCCATTGTCGTAACAGAAGGTATACTGATCGCCATTCAAAAAAAACAAAGCCGTCTTCAAGCAGCCAAGAATGTTGTCCAGCAAACCCAGTGGCCTCTGCTTGGTGCAACAGTGATCGCTATTATAGCGTTTGCTCCTATAGGACTTTCTGAAACTGGGGCAGGTGAATTTTGTAACTCTCTGTTTAAAGTATTGTTGATATCCTTATCCATAAGTTGGATAACAGCGATGACACTGACGCCCTTCTTCTGTCATCTATTGTTTAAAAGCCAAACTGAGAGCAATAACGATGTTCAAGTAGACCCTTACAAAGGATGGTTTTTCACTGTTTATCGAGGTCTTTTAAAGTTAGCGATAAGATTTAGGGCAATTACACTTATTTTGGTACTTTCTTCGTTTGCTTTGGCAGTATCAAACTTTGGCAACATTAAGAGTGTTTTTTTTCCACCCTCTAATACCCCAATCTTTTTTGTGGATGTCTGGTTACCTGAAGGCACGGATGTTCTTGCAACGGATGAGTTTGTTACGAATCTGGAAGATAAATTGCTCGACGTGAATGAGTCGGAGAAACTTGGGATCTTGTCACTGTCATCAGTCATTGGACAGGGTATGCAAAGGTTTGTTCTCCCTTATGTTCCAGAGAAGGGTTATGCCTCTTACGCTCAGCTACTGATAGAAATGGATAGTCTATCAACAATTGTCGAGAAATCTCCAGTTATCCAGCAGCAGCTAAGAGCTCATTTCCCTGAGGCAAAATTTAGATTTAAGCGTCTAGAAAATGGCCCGACTCCAGCAGCAAAATTGGAAGCTCGATTCTATGGAGATGACCCTGATACACTGCGAATGCTAGCTCACCAAGCTGAAGCGATTTTTAATTCAGAACCTACAGCTGATAATGTACGCCATACATGGCGTAATTCAGTTCATCTGCTGCGACCTCAGATCTCTGATGCCAGAGCCAGAGAAGCTGGAATTAGCAAACAAGATATCGACAGTGCCTTACTAGTGAATTTTAGTGGAAACACAGTTGGTACATATCGTGAAACCAGTCATCTTTTGCCTATTGTTGCGAGAGCACCCGAGAATGAGCGTCTAGATGCAGACAGCATTAGGAAATTACAGGTTTGGAGCTCTCAGTCCAGCTCATTTGTTCCTTTAGAACAACTCGTGTCCAGTTTTGAAACTCAATCGGAAAACCCTCTAATAATCAGACGCGATAGGAAACGAATGATTGCAGTGGTGTCTGATCCAGAGCTATCGAGCAATGAAACCGCTGACTCCGTACTCAAAAAGCTACGCGAAGAAGTTGAATCTATCCCCTTACCGGATGGATATGAGTTGGAATGGGGGGGAGAATACGAAACGTCGACAGAAGCCAGAGTATCGGTGTTTGGGTCGTTACCAGCAGGTTACCTCGTGATGTTTTTGATCACCGTCATTCTATTTAACTCGGTTAGGCAGCCGTTGGTCATCTGGTTTACGGTTCCGTTAGCTCTGATCGGTATGGTCGCAGGGCTATTGCTGTTTGATGCGCCATTCAGCTTTATGGCTTTGCTCGGCCTGCTGAGTTTATCTGGGATGGTGATCAAGAACGGCATCGTACTCGTGGATCAGATTAACGTCGAGTTATCATCGGGTAAAGATGCTTATTGGGCTGTTGTAGACTCTTCTGTGAGCCGTGTTCGACCTGTGTTCATGGCGGCCATTACGACAATGCTAGGTATGCTACCGCTAATCAATGATGCCTTCTTTAGTTCAATGGCAATTACCATTATTTTTGGTCTTGGGGTTTCATCGATACTTACATTAATTGTTTTACCTGTTGCTTACACTATTATATTTGGGATTAAGGTTCCAAGTTTCAATGAGCCGTGTACACCCGGCATTGAGGAGAAAACTGAATACCAACTTTGAAAAAGGTATATCTAATATCAGAAATGCTTAGAAAGTAAGATATTAAAGAAATTATCCAGTGGATTATGATTATCCACTGGATAACATAAAAAATGATTAATGACATTGCTAGCTGACCGAGTGTGACCTAAATGTGACATTTTGAGTGGTACCATAACTTTGGTAAAAATAGTAGCTTTACAAAATCGATGTTTACAGATGTATATTCGAGATTAGGCTTTGACTATTTTTGCAAAGATATAGTTATTATTTAATGTTTCGAGGTTAACAAATGAAAACAATGGAAAATATCTTTGTTCTGGGAATGATTGTTAGTGGTCTAGCGAATGCAGGTACTAACCCTAACCAATTTAATGAGCAAGGGTTTTCAGGTGAGGTTTCCCTATTCACGGCGTTGTTGACTAAATCAGTTGGAACCTTTTCTCAGTCCTGCGATCTGATCCCATGTAGTAGAAGCATGGTGTTGTTATGGGTAAGTCGAAGAAGAAGATAGCGAACTGGAGTGAGTATAATGAAGCCTTGTGCAAGCGAGGCTCAGTAACGTTTTGGATTGACGACTCAGCCGTTGAAGCATGGCAATGTAAAAGTCACCAT
>NZ_JAKEUW010000113.1:0-5672 GCF_022398115.1 Vibrio sp. Isolate22
GGCTAGTTCTTGCTCTCGTTGACTAGTACTGGTGTCTTTCTTCGAGTTCTTTCGCCACCCGTAGATTTGAGATTCATGTAAAGAAAGCTGTCTTGCTGTCGCAGCTACTCCCACTTTATCTGCTAACTTCAGGGCTTCTGCTTTAAATTCAGGGGAATGTTTAATTCTAGTTTTCTTAGTTGTCATTGTTCACCTCGTTAGTGATTGTACTCACTTAACTCAGTGTCCAAAACTGCTGGGGCGGATCAATAAACTGCAGACCTACTTCACCAAACATCGTGACACTTGCGTGTGCCTTGCAGCTAAACGTGATTAACATAATTGGTCCCTTAATAATTGAATAGTAAAAGAACTATGTGGAGTAAATCATTGGAAAGCAAGCACATAATGGTTCACTTGCTTTTGGCAAGCTGCACCATTAGTGATATCCATCACCATTTAGAATGCGTTAATCAACCTTTCATATGAAATCTTGATAATAGTCACATTAAATGGTCAGCTAAGGCTCCGCGTAGCCCATTATTTAATCTAGTATTAATACCATTATCAAAATTAGTGGCACAAATCACATGAACAGGCTTGTAGGAAGGCACCTTGAAGAGATGGCGGATATCCGCTCTACGCGAAAACAAAAAATCGTCTACTCCTTTTCACTGACTGCTGCCGCGCTCTTTATCTTTTACACATGGGCTTACTTTCAGGGACAACACTACACGTTGTCCATGTTTGAGCTGTGCTTCGCTTTTATCGCTATCGCCAACGCGATTTATGTAAGAAGAGTCTACAACCCTGAGTACTCAGAGTTAATTCTTAGCTGTGTATTGCTTGTGCAAGGCGTCATCTTATTTTTATACAGCTATGCTATTCCCGACCGCATACTTTGGCTTTACCCAATTTTAGCCGCCGTTATTTTCATCAACGACTTCAGAATTGGTGTCATCCTAAGCACCTCTTTTTGTCTGTTCATAAGTACACTGATCACCGCATTACCCAGCAATTTTTCTCTACCTTTTAACAGCACACATCGCTTTATTCTTAGCCTGTTTACCATGAGCTTGGTGTGTCATACCTCCGCTTACTACTACACCAAAGCAGTAAGCTACATTCAGCGTTTGTATAAAGAAGGGATCGAAGACTTAGCTTACCGAGACCAACTCACAGGGCTAGCAAATCGATGGAGCTTTGAACGTTGGGCTATTGAGAAGCTAACAACCGTTGATAGTGAGCGATCACTTACTGCATTGGTTTTTTTAGATATCGATGATTTTAAAGGCATCAATGACAGTTATGGACACGATGTTGGCGACAGTGTGTTGCAGCACTTTGCGAATCGCTTGAGCAACAATATTCGAACTCGAGATCGAAAAAGTCACGAATACGACTATTCGATTGCGCGTTTTGCAGGCGATGAGTTTGTATTAATGCTCTACGATATCCCGACCCGAAAAGACCTCGACGGAATCCTTGACCGCATCTGTGGTTTATTCGAAAGCGGCTGCCAAACAAATGAAAGAATAAAAGAACTAACGCTCAGTGTTGGTGTGTCTTTGTACCCACAAGACGCACAAGACTTACACGAGTTAACGAGATGTGCGGATAAAGCCATGTATGTTGCCAAGCATTCAGGCAAAAACCGATACGCTTATTATCGATAGAAGAGTGTCCAATGGACAGCATCCATGAAGAAGCCGAATCCCCTGAACGTGAAGAGGATATTCAAACGAACGTAGAAGGGAATAATGTAACGCTACTAAAGACTCGCCAGCGTTAGCCAGCCATATACATAGCCCATAAGCTGACAAGGCCAATAACAATAATCCAAACCACTTGCCGAACTCGGCTTCGGTTTTCCCATTTCGATCTAGTGACGGTTTTAAGCGCGGATTCCTTTGCCGAATGCACAAAAGGCGCTTCCACTTCGCGCTTTTTGATACGACGTTTCACCGCGTTATTCGCAACCTCAGTAAAACGTTGACCTTGATCTGTCGTAAAGTCATTTTCAAAGCCCATTCGACCGTGCCTTTCGCCATGTTTTTGTTGTACTGCCATAGCGGCCTCCTTGGCGGTCTACCCTATATTGAGTATAGACTTAATTTCATATTGTTACCTGTTCAAAATTTTCGAATAAGTCACTCTGAATTGAGTGGACTTGATGTGTGCAAGCTTGCTAGGAGCAGTACCTGCGCTGATGTGTCGATCATATTTGTTACAGCATGTGACACATTGGATGATAAGTTAGCAGGATTTGATGTAGGCGGTGATGATTATTTAGTCAAGCCGTTTGCATTGGCTGAATTGAAAGCGAGAATCGAAGCCTTACAAGCTCGAAATGAAAGGCGAATGAGTCCAACTTTGAGCTATGGACCAGTCTCTTATGATCTTAACACCCACCGTGTCACCATAAGCAACCAAGAATTAACGCTAAATCCAATTCAAAAGAAAATCTTGCATCTATTGCTCATCAAAGCCCCAAAGTCAGTATCCTCTTGTGATATCGAGTTTTTCGTATGGGGAGATGAACCACCAGAGGGCAGTACTTATAGAACCCAAGTTTATCGTTTGAGAAAAGCACTACCCAATGGCTTTCTAGTGACAGTGAGGGGCAATGGCTATAGATTAAATGACAGTTTTTAGCAATTTCATCGGTTGGTATCAAAGCAGTTATAGGAACCAATTGTTCTCCATACTCTCCCTGTTTATAGTGTTCATTGTTTTCTCAGTTACCTTGATCTCGGAATTATCCACAGAAAAAACGGCTGATTACTTTATTAATAATCGCTTATTAGATATTGAGGAACGCTGGGTTGAAGTGGTATTAGAGTTGGATCAGTTTATACCTATATCATCCAATTCCCTTAAACTGATTAGTTCAAAAGAGGATAAGAAGCCTCGTTATTTGAACTCCATCGACAAACTGGGTATTCAAGAGTTTGATTTTGGTCGTATTCATGTGCTGACTTTTGAATCACCTATCGATAAAAACTGGCTACACCTAGTTTACTTCTCTGAGCGTGATACTGAACTGGGTAATTACCATGTAAGCAGGCCATATGTGATTGGTATGAGCATGATGTTACTAGCAGTGGGAGTGTTATCCGCGATGGTGCTGGCTGAATATTTTGGGCAACCACTAAAAACTTTAGCAGGGAGAGTAGCAGATCCGCATAGTGACTTTACTAAGACTTCGACGACAAGGAAAGACGAGATTGGAGTACTTCATCGTGCCTCTCAGAAGGCATTGTGCCGTGTTGAAGCTTTTGTTGAAAGGGAAAGACAGTTCACTCGATTTGCCAGTCACGAATTGCGCAATCCTGTTCACGTGATTCAAGGCGCGGTAGACGTACTTAAAATCATGGAGAAAGACCAAAAAAAACAAGCGATCATTAGTCGAATAGATACCTCAAATAAGGAGATGGAATTACTTATTGAAGTATTTTTGATGCTTGGTCGGGAAAATCGTTCAGCTCAGCAGAATCAGTTAGTTTCAGATATTATAGAAAGTTGTTTAAGCCAAGCAAATAGTAGTGAGTGTCAGGTGACTTTGGAGATCAGATCCCGAACGGCAATAAGTGAAGTGTTTGGTAAAATTGTTATTGGTAACCTGATACGTAATTCTTTAGCTTACAGCCAAGCTATCGTGGATATACATCTAAGTGGTAATCGCCTGGTGATTAGAAACGACTTATGTGCTAACCAAATACGTGGATATGGGTACGGAAAAGAAATTGTTAGTGCGGTTTGTCAAGCAGCTGGGTGGTGTTATTACAGCAACGTTAACGGCAAACGTTCTACTTCAGTCGTCTATTTCTAATACGGGTGCAGCGTCATAGAGAAATAAATTAAGCCTCTTACAAAGAGGCTTTCATTTTCTTTTAATCGCGCCTGATGACCTTGTAAAGGAAAGGATTAGGTTTAACTCCTTCAATTCGTGGAAGATTCGCTTCAGCTCTCATCTTGCTGGTCGCTTTTTTATACGTTTCAACACTTTCCCACTGAGCTACATTTACCAACAGATATTGTGCATCAGGGGAGAGGGATTGATGAAGTGCGGTTGAAATGTAACCGGGCTCTTTCTGAAGGAAGTCTCTAGCCTGCTCCCACATAGATATCGTTTCTGGAAGCTTCTCTTCAGGAACGGTAAAAGAGTTAATTAACGTTACATTTTCCTTGTGCGGGTTAGCGTTTGCAAAAAGTGCAAAAACGTTAGTACAAAAAATTACTAGCCCTATAGTCATAGCTCTGTTCATAAACATATACCTTGAATTAAGCGCAATTATGCACGTCGATAATGATGCCTAAATCGTAGTGTCTTGTCAGTTTGTTGTCAAATTGTAATGGTGTTGTCATTGTTGTCAGTGTAGCTAGATCAACATTAAGTGAACCAGAAAGAGCTAGGGCTGCTTTACAAATGCAATTGACTGTTAGCAAAGTGCGTTGCTAGTGGAATTTCTTAAAGGGAGCCTCTAAGAAAATGCTCAGACATCTTTTTGAGTGTTGACAATGTTTGTTCTAACTCCTGAAACGATATTTCCTCTGTGCATTTTTTTGCCCATTTAAACTGTTTCTCATCCAAAGCGTTATAAATGTTAAGCCCTAGATCTGTTAAGGCAACAAGCTTTGCAGTTTTATGATCAGGGTTCTCTTCCAATTTAAGTAATCCTTGTTGAACCATTATGTCCGTAAGTCGTTGTGTTGCTTGCCTACTTTGTCCCATTGTTCGACTTATTTGGGAAACTGTTAAGGGTGAGCCAGTTTTCACGATAGCACCCAATACTTTCCATCTTGCACTGCTTAATCCGAACTCTTTTGTCAAAGCATCACCTTCGATAGTAAGGAAGCCATACACCTTAAAAATTTCTAATATAGTTTTTGTAAAGATTTCAACAGTTTCATCATTTTGCATGATTATTACTCCGGCAATTATTTGACATCATGTTGTCATATTGAGTATGTTTGACAGTATGGTGTCATATTTTACCTTGGCGATTAATTTTATGAAAGTCTGTGTTGAACAAGTTACCTCCCCAATAGTCACTGTATTTGTAGCGGTTTCCTTTTTTAGCACTATTGGAGTAGAACTGTTTGGGTCTATGGAATCTCTCAAACAACTGAAGAGGTATGTTGTTTATCCTGGTTTTCTAGCCTTTATTCCTGCAGTGGCTCTTTTGACGATCTACAGTTTCAGTTCCTGTAATGATGAGGGCAAAACAACATACCTTAGTATTAGGCGAAGCCGGTTTATTTCAATAAATGCCATTCTTGTTCTTATACCTGCTGCAATTCTTCTCAATAAGCATGCAAAGAGTGATGGCATTGACTCATTCTTCTACTTTTTGCAGCTTGTAGAGCTTCTTTCTATCGCATTTAGCCTTGGTCTTGCATTAATGAACTTGGTTACTAGTGACCAATTGCTGAGAAAAGCGAATTGATCTGCTCCAGCCAGACTGGACACTTCATTAAGCGACATTTTGTTGTTCAAAGTTAACTGGGCTTAGATACCCAAGAGCACTGTGCCTTCTCGTTCGATTATAATCAACCTCTATGTACTCGAAGATCGTTTGGCGCATCTGCTCTCTCGTCATAATCGGCTCATATTGGATCGCTTCCACTTTCATAGAATGGAAGAAACTCTCAACACAAGCATTGTCCCAGCAGTTTCCTTTCCTACTCAT
>NZ_JAKEUW010000114.1:0-5543 GCF_022398115.1 Vibrio sp. Isolate22
TCGCCATATCGCCATAAACCTTAAGGCCAGTAGCATCAATGGCTAGGTGCTGTATCGCTCCTCTCGTTTTAGTCTTAAATGAAACCTCAACTTGCTTGGCTCTACGACTGATGCAGGTGTAATGCGGACAACTTAACGGTACATGGGCTAGCCTAAATATCGAGTCGATAAATCCTTGAAGCGCTCTCAATGGCATAGAAAAAACTCGTTTGACCATGAGTGCTGTCGTGATAGCTAAATCACTGAACCGACGCGGCCTCCCGCGCTTATTCTGTTTGCTTTRCGCCCACCCGCTTATTGCTTCTTCATCAATCCAAAAGGTCAGAGAACCACGGTTAATGAGTGATTGGTTGTATTGCTTCCAGTTGGTTGTTTTGTAACGAGGCTTAGGCATAGGACTACGAGAGAGAGTGGAGGTAGCTGCTCAGATCGTAGGTTCTGGATTTAGTTCCATTGAATTACGCAACAAAGCCGTAAATCTTTACTAGACACCGATACCGAGAGGTTGAATAACCACGATATAGCGATCAGCGTGGTTTCAGATGCTGGACACTCAATGGCGTGGGAAAACGCGAGCGGGCTAGCAGAAGCCATTAAGCGCGCGCTTTAATTAAGTGGTTTTACAAAAATTCAAAAATGAGGTGTTATGGAAAGAATCATATCTAAAGATATAGTCCTGAAAAATCTGAAAGTTTCAGATGCTTTTGTATTATTTAATGCCGTTGAATCAAGCAGGGGGAACCTATCAAAATATATGCCCTGGGAGAAGAGTGTGGTCGATCTTGAAAGTGCGCGAGCTTATATCGAAGGTCGACTGAACAGTGGTATCGAAGGCTCACAGTGGTTCGCAGTACACTTCAAAAAACAGTTTTCAGGCGTATTTGGTGTAAAGTCAATTCACCGCGAGACTCGAGTCTGCGAATTAGGCTACTGGCTTGCTGACAGTGCAACGGGGAATCGAGTGGTAGGGCAAATTTTGGAGGTTCTTGTTCCAACCTTAGCAAGCGAACAAGGAGTTAAAGCCTTTGAGTTCCATTGTTTAGAGAGTAACCTGGCCAGTGTTAAGATTGCGAAACGTGCAGGTGCGACGCTGAAGTCTAAGGGGCAACACACACTGGATGTGCCTGAAAAAGAGCAATCTATGTGTACCTATGCACTAGAGCTCTAGGCTTAATAAGTACTTTAGGATCCAACGCGTGGGATTTTTCATTCCATCGTTGGTTTTTGTGCTTCTAGGACTGGGGTTTCTTTGATGATGATTTCTGGTTTGGAGGTTAGTATTCTTTACCCAAAATAACGTATTCGCTTATTCGGCTATTAAGGAAGTAAAACCATGAACATGAAGGCGTTTTCTAGCTTGGTGGGTTTGTCGGCTCATACGCTTAGGTACTATGAAAAAATCGGTTTGCTTAAAAATGTTCAGCGTAATGGCAGTGGGCACCGAGTGTATACCACGAAAGACGTAAAGTGGCTTGAGTTTGTCATTCGCCTGAAAGAGACGGCCATGCCACTCGAAGAGATATTGGAATACGCTCGATTAAGGGAGCAGGGCAGTAGCACGGTACTTGAACGTCAAGCTCTGTTAGAACAGCACCAACAGAGTTTAAAAGCGCATATTGCGCGACAACAATCTCATCTTTCCGCTTTGGAAGGCAAAATTGACCTGTATAAAGATGGAAAAGTGCGTTGACTTAGAGTGAACTCTAACTTGTATGCTGCGCTCCTATTCAATACATAGGAGCAATACAATGGAAACGTCACGTTTTGAAAAAGGGCTAGGACTACTTAAACAGATTGATGGTGAAGCCGGGCAAAATGTTATCGAAAGCCTACAAGACATTAGCCCTGATTTAGCCAAATATACAATCGAGTATCCTTTTGGTGATATCTATGCGCGTAAAGGCTTGGATTTGAAATCTCGCGAGATTGCGACGGTGGCAGCGTTAACCGCACTAGGCAACTGCGCCCCGCAACTTAAAGTGCATTTGAATGCGGCGCTTAATGTGGGTTGCAGTGAAGAAGAGATCAAAGAGGTGATCATTCAGATGTCTGGCTACGCTGGTTTTCCTGCTGCGCTGAATGGGATGTTCGCATTCAAAGAAGTGCTCGCTGAACGATCGGCGAAACACGACAGTTGATCTGATGCTTAACGCTTGGCGCCCCACCATTTGGCACTTAACGCCAGTGCCAAGTGTTGGTTTTATGAAAGTCCTTTTAAAAGGGCGCCAGTAACGGCGCCCTCTAATCGGTTTACATTCATCTGTTAGGTTGGTGAGATGTGGTACTCATGAGTCGCAGCAATGTGCTGTTGCTGCCTGAGCAGACTGATGGTTAGGTTGATTGGCATCGGCTTATAGAAATAGAAGCCTTGGATATAGTCGACGCCTAGCTTAGACAATACTTTGACCTGCGATTCATACTCTACACCCTCTACGATAACCTGCATGCCTAAAGTGCGGGACAGTTGCAGCATGGACTCTAGCAAAGGGACACCAAAGCTGGACTCGTCTGAAATGTTCTGCACGAAGACGCGATCAATCTTGAGGATACTGAACGGAAATTGCCTTACGAAATCTAAGCCTGAGTAGCCAGTACCAAAGTCATCAATCGCGACTTTCACGCCCATGTTCGCCAGCTTGGTGAGGTTCTCTTTTATCTTTGCCATATCTGCATCCGAGCACTCACCATCTTCGGTTACTTCAAATACCACCTGCTTTAGAATCTCAGGGTTTCTTTTGAAGATGCCTGATACTTTGTGGGCGAAGTTACTGTTAGACACGACGTTTCGGCTGATGTTGACGCTGATGTATTTGTCTTCGAAAAGGTCTTGATTGCCTTTGATAGTTTTCAATACTTCGCGCAACACAAAGTACGTCAGCTCTTCTATCAAACCTAAGCTTTCTGCTAGTGGAATGAAGATGGCAGGCGATACATTCCCTTCAATTGGGTCATTCCATCTTAAGAGAGATTCACAGCCTACAATCTGAGTGGTTTTTTGGTCGACAATTGGCTGCATGTGAACTTGCAGGTGTTTGTTTTTCAGAGCGCTAGAGAGGGAATATTCTAAACTGCGTTGGCTCTGCTTTTTATGCTTCGCGGAGAGCAAACAAATGGTGGTGATTCCCGCCATAAGAAACCCAAACCACGAGAAGCCCATGAGGAAGTGTATGTAGTACTGGTGCCCGATGTAGGAAGTAATGGCTAGCGGGTAGGCGTCTGACTGTATGAGTACTTCCGAAAGGTAAGAACCGGGATCGGTCGGGTGAATATCTCTTTTAATCACTTCAACTTTAGAGCTTATGCCGTGGCTGCTCAGGTTTGACTCTACAAGGTCGTAGATGAAGTGTGGTGGTATCATCAGGCTTACACCCGCATCATCTTTGTTCGAGAAGATAAGCATGATGGATTGCACTTTAGTGATCGCTGCACTCGAGTAAGACAGGGTGGTTAAATTTGGATCGTCATTGAGCCTTTCTCGGATAGTGCTGTATAAGCGAAAAGACACGTCGCCATCGGTGGTTGAGCAATAAAAACGGTTTTGTTTATTGAATACGGCGGCTTCTTTTACCCAATCGGCATTGAATACATTCTGACGAAGCTCGGTCACGATGGCATCACAAGTAAGGTCGGGCGTGATCTCTGAGAGAAAGCTGCCAAATCGAGCTTGGATCTCTTGAAGCCTGGTTTCAACTAACTGTGAAGACTCTTCGGTTAGCGCATGATAGTGAGACGGTGTAAAAGGGATGAGCAATGCCATCGACAAAACGAAAGAGACGGCAAAGTAGAATGTGGTCTTGGCAAAATGTTGGTACTTGATATCCATAATTGGAGAAGCGTTACCGAGTGTATGAGCATTCGATTTAATTTATAAATTTAACGATTAGGTAGCAAGAGAAATAATAATTATTGTGAATGTACGCATGTGTTGTGTATTGAATTGGTATTTTTTCCGTTTTTGCTAGCTAAATCTTGACCTTATATCGGATTTTATGGAGTTGGTTGATATCATTCAAAGGAGTTTTTTTCAGTTTGTCCGGGTATACACTAAGTATGATTCATCGCGATAATGTGTAACGGAAAGAAAAGGAGTTTCATTTGTTATTCAAAGAAAAATTGCTGCTCTCAAATTGTGATTCAGTGAGGCAGCTGGATCGTTTTGAATTGCGGAAAAGGTTTTTGATGGGCATGACGTTTGGAGATGGTGTAGTTCTTTCCCCAAATACTTTGATTGACAACCCATGCTTTGATGAAGTGCTTACGCGGTCGAATCTTGTAAAGTATTTAAACGAAGAGGGAGCGGGAAAGCTCGTGATTCGAGGTTTCAATTTGGAAAACAACTTTGAACTAGAAGAATACTTCGAAAACTTACCCGATAATTTCATTTTTTCGAGCTTTGACGGAAACCCTTTAAAAGGGAATTTAACCAATCACCAATTAAGCATTTTGCGTAAACGTTTGAGAGATACGCAATATGCTCTAGATAGTATCATTTACCGTTCAGAGAGAGTCGCGTTACAGCAAGACGCTCTACAAACTGAAGTTTTTAGGCGTATCGATGATGACTCTGCATTGAATCATTACTTTGAGTCTGACGGAGACAGAATTTTATTTTCAGCCCTAAACCACCTACTTCAGTAGGTGGTTATCATCACAGTTTGGCTTTGCCTGTAGTTCTACCCATGTTAAATGCTCCCTTGATTTTTAGCGAAGTCAAAGAGGACAAATAACATGAGCAGATATAATCAAGCTTCCCACGTATTTTGGAGATGTCAATATCACATAGTGTGGACACCAAAGTATCGATTTAGGATTTTGAAAAACAATGTAGGTAAAGAAGTTTATCGATGTATAAACGTTTACTGTAATCAACTTGGATGTGAAGTCGTTGAATTAAACATAGCAAAATAGCTTTAAAACTCTTTAGTAAATTTCCATATTTAAGGAGAAACAAACTCTGGGGTAACCACTTTTGGCAAAGGGGCTATTTTGTCGATAGCGTAGGGGTTAATGAAGAAATCATTCGACGCTATGTAAGACATCAAGAGAAAAAAGAGCGCGTGGAGCAGCAGCAACTGGCGTTGGACTAAACAAAGGCCCCCTTTTAGGGGGCTCACACAAAGCCACCTTCTTTAGAAGGTGGTAATTTACTTAAAAGTCTGACGAAAAAGGTGTATTCAAGGTCTGATTGGTACAGCCAATCAGACATTTACTTTGGTAAGGTGAGTTCAATAGAATCTACGAGGTTTAAGACCGAGGTCATCAACCCTGCATACAATTCATTGTTTGCTAGTAAGGGAGAAGGCTTTTTATTGGTTCATCGCGGATTAGCGGGAACTAAAAACAAAAACGGTAGTAAGTGATATGGTTTAGTCGCCAAACAAAAATCATACACAAACTACCGTTTTCATGCCGAATCATACTTTCCTATCTTCATTCTGGGAAGGCTTTAAAATAGTAAAGTCTCACCAGACAGCATCACTTATTACACTGACTCTTAAACCTAACTCTGAGGCTAAATGCCTTTGCGGTCTTGAAGCCGAGGC
>NZ_JAKEUW010000115.1:0-5160 GCF_022398115.1 Vibrio sp. Isolate22
GGCCCACAGTAATCGATAAACAGCTTATCACCTGCAACATGGAGCTGACGCATACTGCGCTTTTGGGTTTTTAACCAACGAGTGAAGTGCTCACAGAACTGAGTGTAAGCGTAAGCTTGCTCTTGATATTGCTCATGATACTCCTGCCACAACAACATCTTTGTCATGCCTTTACGCTTGAGTTCGACAGCGTACTGAGCGAAGTCTGGCATAACCTTGTCTCRACTGGCTTGCTTCGAATGATATAGGGCTTTGGTAAGGTCGGTATCACTGCAACCTTCTGGGAGAGGCCAGCCTATCTGACTTTGCTTAAAGCGAGCGACAAGCTCTGAGACTGTTGCAAGGCTGACATTGAGACAACTAGCAATACTACGGTAGGACAACCCACACTCGTACTTAAGGCGTAATATCTCTTTGATTTTGTTCATTGGAGTTCTCTTTTTAGCCATTGCCGCTTCCTTACGTTCTTGTTTAAGAAGTAAAGAATAGCGAGCTATTGATTTAAAAGAGAAAAAGGAAGAATTTCGGGCACTCCGAACGCGGTTTTCGCTATTTCGAACGCTGATTTCGGAGTTCGCTTAAAAGTGTTCGGATAATCGCGGAATGTGCGTTCGGATTAAACCGAAATAGGTGTTCGGGCCATACCGAAATGGCCGTTCGGAATGCTCCGAAATACGCACCTTACGTAACTATGCCTGTGCCTGGGAGAATTGGTGATACGTGGACTCACTATCTATGAGCAGTGTCGCCAACTTTACAGGTTTGTGTGCTGCAGCCCCTCTAATATGATGCTTTATAAGGTATTGTTTATGATTTGCCCATTTACTTGAATGTGGTTATTAACTATCATGTTGTTCAATTAGTTGTTTAAGCTGAGTGCTTTATTTTGAGGTATCTAATAAGTAAGAGTTTTTAGGGTCGCTTTACCTCTCTTGCTTGTGGTGTTTTTTCATATCGCTTTCGAAATATCTTGCTTAGTTGATGTTCGGTGTTTACCCCAATCACTTTCGTGAAGGAAAGCCGTGCAGTTAAAGTGTCACGATACATTAACAAGTGAGGTGTACTGATATGTCCCTCGTTTGTATCGATATGATTTGCTTATAGCTCAGATTTGCTAGGGAAATCAGCCTCAGTTCAGTTTGAAATATGGAAGATATAATTATATGAAAATGCAGTGGTTAGCTAGGGTTTCACCGTTGTTGTTGCTATCAGCATCAGCTGTCGGAGCTGAAAACTTATACGTAGGTGCTAAAGTCGGTAATGTAACGGCCGATAACTTTGCACCATTAGTCGAAAGCCGCACGGCTATCGATGATTCAGATACGTCTTACGGCTTATTTGTCGGTTACCATATCGTAGACACACTAGCGATCGAGGGTGGTTATAACTACCTTGGTGAGTATGATCTTAAAGATATTGCCGGCGGTAGCTACGAAGCAAGCAGCTTTGATGTTGTTCTAAAAGCATCTGGCAATGTAACCGATAGCCTAGCGTTATACGCAAAAGGTGGTTTTGCCGTTTATGACTGGAAAGCAAACGGTCCAGGTGTTGAGTCTGATGATTCTGGCGTTACTCCTACGATTGCTTTTGGTTCTGAATACTCGATTACATCAGCGATGAAGGTTGGTATTGAATACCAGCTATATCAAGATATTGGTGGCGTAGATATCGACTCGTTTAATGTTGCTTTGTCACATAGCTTCTAATCATTTGTAGGGATAAATTGTGAAATATAAAATTTTAGCGTTATCAGTCGTTGGTGCAATCCTTGGTGGTTGTGGCAGTGACAACAACAACAGCGTGCCACCTGAGCAAGCGTACCGTAATATCATGGCATTCGACCCAGCAGTTATGGGTATGAAAGGCACTTACAGCTGTGACAATGGTGCAACTGGTTCTCTTGAAGAAACAAACTACTATGGTGTTTCTGAAGTTACAGATATTACCGTTTTAAATTACCCAGAAACTTGCACATTTACTTACAATGCAACTCCTGGTGCAAAAGACGTATCCAACGGTAAAGACATGAGCCAAGTAAGCTACAAGTTCCCTAAAGGCTTGGCGAACTACGATGATCTTGTGACATCTTCTCCAATCTCTACTTTGATTGAGAAAGAGCTAGGTGGTGTAGCATACAACGAAGCTACAGGTATTCAAGTACTGAAAGATCTTGGCTTAGACAGCTTACTAAACAACGGCAGTGTGAGCAGTGTTGCTGACTTCTTACGTCGTACTGATGAAGTAATCAAAACTCTTCCTGCATCTGAAGCAAGCCTAGTTTCAGCGACAGCGGCAGTACTATCAGACGTACTTGTTGTAAGCCCAACAGCAACAGCTAGTGAGTTAGCAGCGGCAACTGAGTCAATTACACAAGAAGTTATTACAACCTACCCTGACTATCCTGAAGCTCCGGGTGGTGGTGAGATTTACCTAGATCTAAAAGAAGATCCGAAGTTAATTGAAGATGCGGTAAAAGACCCTACTAATGTTGGCACTCTTCCACCACCAAAAGACTCTGAACCTGTTCCAAATCCTGATGAAGGTACTCCACCACCAACTGGCGGTACTGGTGGTACTGGTGGTACTGGCGGCGGCGGTAACGGCGGTGGTACTGGCGGTTAATTTTAGTATTGTAATAAAAAGGCACCACTCGGTGCCTTTTTTACATGCTGTTACTATCAACATAGTTACAATCAAATATAGTCGCTATTAAACATAGCCACTTGCGAATACTGTTATAACCTATTGCATACCAATGAAAATATTCAGCCACTCTAGAAACGCAGCACTCATAGCATCTCTTAGTGCATTCGCCATCGCTCCTAATGTCTATGCTGTCGATAACCTAATGTCGTCCCAAAGTTACACTGGCGCGATTATTGTTCCCAATGCTCAAGTGATGGACTCCGGGGATATCTCTTACCTCTATGGTCAAGGTGTACCGTATAAAGGAAAAACCAGTGAGCTAGACAATATTTTGTTTAGTGTTGGCCTTTTTGAAGGCTTTGAAGCCGCGGGACGAATTGTTACCAAAACCTACGATTGTCACCTTTACACCAATGTACCGAACTACAACCCAAACTGTGGTAATGGCATTCGTGACTTGTCTGCGTCGTTTAAGTACCAGCTTCCTTTTGTAAAAGATTGGACTGGGTTTGATCTGGCGGTAGGTGTTCAAGATTTAGGTGGTGCGGCCAGCAACTTCGAAACCTTCTATGCTGTGGCTGATTACCAACCTGATTTTGTACCAGCAAGGTTTAGTGCGGGGTACGGCAAGTCAGAAGTGAGCCATGGCGTTTTAAACGGGCCATTTGCTAGCTTAGAGTATCAGCCACTGGATTTTGTTCAGCTTATTGCAGAGCATGATTCTCATCAATTTAATGCTGGCCTTAAGGTGTTTACACCAGAACATTATTTACCACTTGATACGCAGTTATCTTTTCAATACCAGTTTTACACCAGTGGTAATGCCGATATCGATATTTGGTCGGTAGCGGCATCAACCCCACTAATGGGCTTCTCCGAGTCTCGCCGAGTGAATGAATTAACCCTAGAAGACAAGATCGCAGTAGAGCAAGCGCATCATAAATTCGCCGGTCTGGTTCAGCTTAAAAAAGCACTGGTCGATGAAGGTTTTCTTAATGTGAGAATCTCTGCGGACGATATTGGTCTAAATGTGGCGTTAGAAAGCCGCCGTTATAATCGTAACCAAGTAGATGGCGTTGGTGTTGCTTTGGGTATCATCTCTTCTTATGTGGGAGAGAGCATGCTTCAAGACCTTGGCGTTAATAATTACCAACAGCAAAACATTCGTTTGTTTAACTTGGTTAACGACATGCCGATGATGGAAGTGATCACTAGCGCACCATGTTACCGCGAGTTTGTAAAAACAGGTGAGCCTTGCAAAACACTGCTTGTTCGTACCTCTGATGTTAAAAAGAGCTACGCTAAAGCGAATTTTGATGAAGAGGTTACTCGTTCTGGTTTCGGCCGAACACAGGTTATTGTGTCTCCAGCTTTGTATCACAACACGGCGACAGAGTACGGTGTGTTTGATTACTCATTAGCACTGGCGACCAACTTGTACACACCACTTTGGAAAGGTGCCGCTTTGGACCTTCGACATGTCATGCCGCTTGCAGAAAGCGATGATTTCGAAGAGGGCGAAATTTGGGGCGATGATGCGTTTGAAAATGAAGTGGACAGGGTCCTTTTCCATCAAGCATTCCAACTGCCTTACAATCTCACTACTCAATTCTCATTCGGACAAGTCTACGGAAACTATTTGGGTGTATTGAATGAAACCCAGTATGCGAGTAATAGCGGCCGCCACATACTAGGTGCTGAATTCGCAAACTTTTCCGCTCAAGACAAGTACGATTCTAGAGGCAAAGCTATCTTAGATGCGACTCCGATGATTGGTCATTACACTTACTCAAGATCGGACTGGAATTGGCAAGGTAAAGTGCAAGCTGGTCAATTCTGGAAAGGCGATGAAGGGGTACGTGTAACTACCAGTCATTGGTTGGGTGACGTAAGAGTTGATGCTTCATACCAAACCACAAAAGCAGTAGGCAGCAGTGAAGCCGAAGATTTTGTGACACTCTCTATCGCGATTCCTTTAACACTATGGCGTGATATGAGCCCAGGCTACGTGCAGTTGCGTGGTATTGATCAATTTGTATACGCATTACAAACTCGTGTTGGGGATAGCCATAATAATTTAGGTACAGGTTTAGGTGTCGATACTGGCTTACAACACAACATTGAAAGACAGTACTTCAACCGTAACCGCATCGGCGCAAGTTACTACTATGAAAACCGACAGCGCTTACGCAATGCTTACCTAAAATACTTAGAAGCCGTTAAATAGCGTAAATAGAAAGTGAAGAGCCAACACCAAGTGTGTTGGCTCTTTTTTGGTTCATCGCGGCTTTCCGGGGAAAGCCGCTTTTATCTTCAAGAAGAAGTAGTCTGTATCTCGATACCCATACCCCATTCGCTTGATTAACTTTATTTTGTTGTTTATCCCTTCCAATGTGCAGGTGTTGAGCGGATAACTTGCCGATCCAATAATACCGTGAAGATAAGGCCTCAGTTTTCGTGCGAACTCTTTCAATGGCTTAATTCCACTTTCTTGCACTTGTGCCCACCATACCT
>NZ_JAKEUW010000116.1:0-4892 GCF_022398115.1 Vibrio sp. Isolate22
CGCAATAGGCCTGTCTCGTGGGCTCGTAGATTTGTATAAGAGACCGGAACAACACGCAATAGGCCTGTCTCGTGGGCTCGTAGATTTGTATAAGAGACCTGAACAACATGGCCTCTTTCACATGACGCCATTGATACTCATGGATAGCCTCGGCTTCAAGACCGCAAAGGCATTTAGCCTCAGAGTTAGGTTTAAGAGTCAGTGTAATAAGTGATGCTGTCTGGTGAGACTTTACTATTTTAAAGCCTTCCCAGAATGAAGATAGGAAAGTATGATTCGGCATGAAAACGGTAGTTTGTGTATGATTTTTGTTTGGCGACTAAACCATATCACTTACTACCGTTTTTGTTTTTAGTTCCCGCTAATCCGCGATGAACCTAAAAAATGTGGTCAAGATTATGGGAGAGTCAGCATCACGAGAAGAGTTTTCGCTGTTTATGTGGAGCTTTTGCAAACAAACCTATGTGCCTAGGTTTGTGGCAAAACTGAATCAACAGGACTCCCTGAAAAGTGCACTCGACCAATTTGGTGAACAGATAAAGTTGGTATCCAATGGTGCTCATGTCTATACCAAACAAGCAGGTGGTAAGTGGTGGTTTGTTCGTGAGAAGCCATTTACAAACGCTCCTTGGTTTAAGTTTGCTGAACTATTCTCGGTTATTTTTATTAATGAACTGATTTCAGTGTTAACACAGGGGCGTTGGAAGCCATCGGAAGTAGGTATTCAGAGTGATGACCTTGAATGCTTCCAATCTTTGCCGCAAATGGGTAGCGCTCAGTTTTTCACACACAGGCCAGTTACGGCTTTTGAAATCCCAGAAGCGATCATGCTTGAGCCGATTGTTTTGCCTAAAGCTTCGCCTGTTCTTGAATCCAGTGTTCCGTTGCCTAGCTCTTTCTTAAGTGCCTTTAAGCTTGTCATTAAACCGTACCTGACGATGGGGAAACTCCCGATTAGTCTCGCTTCTGAAATCTTAAACATGCATGTCAGGACTATCCAACGCCGTTTGGAGCAAGAAGGAGTGGTCTATAAAACTCTGATAGAGGAGATGGTATTGGAGCAAGTATTGGAATTGCTTAAGCAGCCAGATTTGTCGATTACACAAGTAGGGGCAAAGATGGGCTATTCCGATTCATCTCATTTCACTCGTGCGTTTAAGCGTCAAATGAACATGACGCCAAGACAATACCGAAAAGAGAATCTTGAACCTTGATGCATCAATAAGTACAACCAAACTGAAAGCCAGCACACAGAATTCATCATTGTCAGCAAATGGCCATCTATCAACCTTGAAGAGTGGCAATATGACTACTAAGTTATTGAATATTAGTAAGATGACTTTGAACACTATTAATCTTTAATTGTTCAGTGTCATCAAATGACAATTTTTCATCTGAGTAATACATAAAATAAAACTAACTTAAATTGCAGTGGTGACATGATGAACTCAAGATTTTCTAAATTAAGTATGGCGGTGATTGTGGCGGTGAGCTCGATTAGCCCCGTCGTTTATAGCGCAAACTTTGATGGCCCAGACTCTGTTGAAAACACAATTGCAGAGCAGAAAGCACAGAAGAAATCTTGGCGAGAGTCATTAGCTGAGGATGGTTTTACCTTCGGTGCGGATTACTTTGCTTTAGGGTTAACCTCTGGGGATGGTGTTGGTGGCGATAGCGTGGATGCATCATCGGGTGTCGCGCGACTCTATGGTTCATGGCATCTGCTAGGAAAAGACACACAGAACTCAGGTAGCTTGGTATGGAAGGTCGAGCATAGGCATGCCTACGGCGATACTGCGCCAAAAGATTATTCATTTGGACCTCTTGGTTACGTCGGGGCGATCGGTCCAGCATACAGCGACCAAGGTTTTCGAGTGACAGACTTGAATTGGAAGCAAAAAATTAATGATGGTAAAGGTACTATCGTTGTCGGTTGGCAAGATGTAACGAACTATGCCGATGTTTATGCGCTCGCAAGCCCTTGGTCTGGTTTTACGAACTTAGCATTCTCGACAGGCTCTGGCGCAATGGGTCTACCGGATGATGGTGTATTAGCGCTCTCTGCTGGTCATATGCTGGGTGAGAACTTCTATGTTGTCGGTGGTATCGCTGACGCTAACGGTAAGTCCGATGACATTTTTGATGGCTTTGACACAGCCTTTGGTAGCGATGCTTCTTACTTCACCACATTGGAATTAGGTTGGACAGCTTCGCAAGAGCAGATCTATACCGATAACTTTCATGTGACCTTCTGGGACTTCGGCGACGATACTCGTCATAGTAATAGTTTATCTGCGGAAGGTGGCTCAGGCGTTAATTTCTCGTGGAGCCAGTTCACGAGTGACCAAATTATGCCGTTTGTTCGCGGTGGTTTCTCAGAAGGGGATGTAGCCCTTTACGATAAATCGATTTCCGTTGGTATGGGTTACTTTGGATTAGGAAAACCGACGAACAACTTAGGTGTGGCATTGAACTGGGCAGAAGTGAATGGTGATTCTTTTGCGGCTGATGCGAAAGCAACAAGTGGTAGCACAGAACAATGGACCGCTGAGATTTATTACAACATGCAGTTTGGCGATCACTTCCAAGTAACGCCTGACATTCAGTACATAAAAGATCCAGCATTTTCTACTGAGAGTAGTGCTTGGGTATTTGGTATTAGAGCGAGAGTCTTTATCTAATTACACTTGCCCCCCGAACTTGGCCTGACGTAAAGGCCTAACGTAAAAAGTGAGCCCTTGTTGGCTCACTTTTTTGTTTTCGGTTCTATTAAACTTTATCTAATCGAGTGCTGGGACTTTTTCACTCTTTTGTGTGTCATCGAGTGCGAAGTAAATTTTAGACACAATCACTTCGGCAATCAGAATCGTAAATACCACAGCAAAGAAGGCGACCACGCCATTCCAAGGGCCACTGAAATCGACTTTATCGCCAAATAAGATATTGATCGCTTCAAGCATAACGAACTTTGAGCCCACCAGAATCACATAGCTCGATAGTCCCCTGTAAATCTTAGGTGCAGTTCCCGGCTTCGACTTGAAGTAATCCGCGAGCTTATGTTCCAAACCGATAGACAGTTTGAGCAGCAACTGCAGTAAAATTGCAGCAGCAAATGAGATAGTGAATGACTCGATATTTACAAAGTCCCAGTATTCATCGAAAAAATTAAGAACGGTTAAATCAACGAGTACGGCAAGTGTGTATCCGACAAAGAGTTGTTGCGGCGTATTAAATCCATATACTTTTTCTATATTGCTCATCTACTTCTTCCTGAGTAAAGGGTTATCAAAAACGTAGGAGAGAAATATAAGATATTCAAACGCTTATTGCTCAGGATGCGAAACAGCTCTTAAAGTGCGCTTGGCGCATTATGGTAAGCACTTAGGCTGAGAATAATCCAATATGAGTTCTCGAATGGGTTTTCGATCAATAGAGAGGTAAATATGATTATTCATTTTAGAATCCAAGACGTAGAAGAGCTTTGGGGCTCCATAGATTTGGCTACACTCTTACAATTGGAACTGAGAGGTGTATCAACAACACAATTAACTATCTGATTGAAATAGTGAAATTACCAATTACACTTGAAGCATAAGTTTGAATGGAGTCAACTTAATGCTTTCACCCCAGTCCCGATATTCCCCTTCAACTGTTCTATTTTTAACTGGCCTTGCTTCGTTTAGTGTTGAAGCGTCCAATGAAGCGATTCAACATCGTCTAGAGAAAATCTTTGCTGCTTCCATTGCTCTCACTGACAGCGATGCCGTCTCAATTGGCTTTGTCGACTTTGACCCCAACTCATTTATTAACTTGAACGACAGTGGCTTTGGTTCAGATAAAACGATTGATACTCGAAGCCAGGTTAGTGTTGGCTCTATTCCTTATTCTTCTGTGATTAAAACCGATGATCCTGACCTAGATTTGATTTGGTCGGTACGAGGCTCTTATGCGCTTTCTGAGCAAGATATCGAGATTTCATCGGATGTTACGACCGATCGTCGTGTTAACCCTAACAAGGATTCAGTGTTAGGCCTGTATGGCTTTTTCGGCGTTCAAAACCACTTAAACCAACATTGGTCTATCGCTTATGGGGTAGGGGCTCATCTGCTGTATTACCGCAACAAGTATGAATACAACAACAGTTACTCTAAGGCTTTTCAGACTCAGCTCGATGGATATGCTCTAAACACCTCTGCATGGGCATTGATTGGTGAGCCATCGGTTAAACTCAAATACCTAAAAAAACAGGAGTGGGGAAGTTGGAATGTCTCTTCAAGAGCTCGTTATTTCTACGGGACTGGATGGGGTGAAGCGAATGACGGTGATATCGGCAATCCAGAAGGTTTACGATTCATCAATGAGCTAGAGTTTCGACAAAATATGGCGATAGAGGCATGGTCTTTAAAGAACCCTCAAGTTCACTATAATTTTCGAAGAATCGACGTGGCGGGCGACCTAACCGATCCACTCGACACGCATTATTACTATGAATTTGGTGCAGGTTTAGTGTTCGATATGCCTTACGACTCTTACTTCTTTGATAACTTTGGTGTCGGTATTAACTTCAATTACGGCAGTTCGCTCAGTGGCGGAAGTTTGCTGTTTTTACTCAATAACTAGTTTGTTCTCTTAATAGTTAGCTTTTTTTAGTAACCAGTTTTTGTTGGTAACTAACTCTCTTGCTCAATAGTTGGCATAGGCGTTGTTGACTAAATCAGTTGGAACCTTTTCTCAGTCCTGCGATCTGATCCCATGTAGTAGAAGCATGGTGTTGTTATGGGTAAGTCGAAGAAGAAGATAGCGAACTGGAGTGAGTATAATGAAGCCTTGTGCAAGCGAGGCTCAGTAACGTTTTGGATTGACGACTCAGCCGTTGAAGCATGGCAATGTAA
>NZ_JAKEUW010000117.1:0-4492 GCF_022398115.1 Vibrio sp. Isolate22
TACTCATGGATAGCCTCGGCTACTCATGGATAGCCTCGGCTTCAAGACCGCAAAGGCATTTAGCCTCAGAGTTAGGTTTAAGAGTCAGTGTAATAAGTGATGCTGTCTGGTGAGACTTTACTATTTTAAAGCCTTCCCAGAATGAAGATAGGAAAGTATGATTCGGCATGAAAACGGTAGTTTGTGTATGATTTTTGTTTGGCGACTAAACCATATCACTTACTACCGTTTTTGTTTTTAGTTCCCGCTAATCCGCGATGAACCTTAAATAAGCCTAAAATCCAATTAACAACCAGTAGCTGATTCATTTCTTCTCTGGGTAAACCTCATGTTTTTCAGATATATAAGCTGCCCTCAGCCTTATGTCACCTTTGTTGAGTATCAATTAGGTTTATTGACTAAATAATCTAAACTTCATCAACCATTCTCAAGTTGAACAATATGCACTCACTTTATTAATGTTCGAGCCAAGTAACGATTAATGAAGTGTGGTCGTTGGTTCATGCAAGAAAGTTAAATCAGCCAGCAGGACAAGACAAGTAGCCTGCGGCTTGGCAAATAAAGTCTTTAATTTGGAATGGTTATGGGAATAAAAATCGAGAAAACGGCTTTAGCAATCGCTTTGTCTACAGTCTGTGGTGGTGCAATGGCACACGGTTTTGTGTCACTAAATGATGATGGCAACATCATAAGCCGTGTTGCTTTGTGTCACTTAGAAGACTCAGAGGGACAGCCGAAGAACATGGATTGTGGCAACATACAGTATGAGCCTCAAAGTGTGGAAGGCTTTGATGGCTTCCCGGAAAATGGACCACCTGATGGTTACATTGCCAGTGCTGAAATAGCAATGGCGAGAAATCTAGATGAGCAAACTTCCGAGCGTTGGCAGAAACGCTCAATCGAAGCAGGTATCCAGGAGTTTGAGTGGACATTTAAGGCTAACCACGTAGCCGCTGGTTTTAAATATTACATCACAAAAGAAGGTTGGGACCAAAACTCACCATTGGAACGTGCTTCGTTTGACCTTACACCTTTCTGTGAAGTTGATGGTGGTGGAGAGATAACACAAGATACGGCTACTCACACTTGTAATGTGCCGGAGCGAGAAGGCTATCACGTGATTTTGGCGGTTTGGGATGTTGGCGATACAGACAAAGCTTTCTATAACGCAATTGATGTTGTGTTTGATGGCGATGACTCTCAATTACCGGGTTGGGAAAAAGCAGGCCAGATAATTCCGACCATGAATTTGAAAGAGGGTGATGCGGTATACACACGTGTGTTTGATGGATCAGGTGAAAACCCATCATTGAGTACTCGAATCGAGATTGCGAGCAGTGAGTCAGGACAACCAAAGAACTGGTCAAAGGCATTAGCGACCAAAGTTAACCAAGGGCATGACGATATTAAGTCTGGCGTATGGAGCGAAAACGGGTTCGATCCTATTTATGGCGTTAACCCAATATACGTCAATAAAGACAGTGGTATCCAGCGTGTCGAGATAGGCTACGATGTTGAGGTGCCTGAACCAGATACATCACTGACTGTTGAAGGGCTAGAGCCTGAATACATCATTGGAGACGAAGCGACGGTTCTCGATCTTACACTGATTGCCGAAGGTGACGCTCAAGCTGAACTTACGGTATATAGCCATGGACGTGAGTTTCTAGCGCATTGGAGTGGCCAGGTCGAAGATGAAACCTCTGAATCGGTCACGTTGCCGCTATCTAAATCTGAGGCTGGTCACCATCTGTTAGTGGTGAGTGTTAAAAACAGCGAAGGTAAGCTAGTTGGTCAGCAAACTCTCGATTTCCACTTAGTTGAAGCGGGCACTCCGCCACCACAACATGACTATGTTTACCCTGAAGGGTTCGGTAGTTATGTAGATGGAGACATTGTGCTATTTGAAGGAGAGGGTGTTTATCAATGTTACGGCCCTTGGGCGGCAGAATGTAACAATGAAGCCTACTTACCGGGTGTTGCTGCCGATCCAAATTGGGTGGAACAGCAATGGAAAAAGCTCGACTAAGATCTCACTTACCTTTCTGATTTGATTCTCTTCTGTATAGGGGAATCGCAAAGCGGCTTATTTGTTAAGCCGCTTTTTATTCGCTTTGAATGTTATGTCTACAATCAAGACAGAATACTGAAATCCAATAATTCGAAGCAACATCATCTATTGACAACGCATTTATGTGAGTTGTGTGATTTCGATTCCTATCAATATAAAACTCGCTACCATTGATAAAATTGACGTATATATTTTCCGTTGTTCTTTAAACAAAAACGATAAACCCATGAACTGCAACTTTGGTTGGTAAATAACCTGTTGGTGTAGTGTGTAGGGGAAAATAAAAGAGAGTGGGAAAGTGACAACAATAAATAACAACATTCTAAAAATAGCAGTAGGTATGGCTATGCTATCGAGTGTGCCGTCAGTGGCAAATGCTCATGGTTGGTCTGAATTTCCAAGTGCACGTCAGAACACGTGTTACGAGCAAGGTGGCATTTGGTCGGGCACACCACCAAATGCAGCCTGTGCTCAAGCTAAAGAAATTTCTGGCTCATATCCGTTTGTTCAGCGTAACGAATATGCGAAAAATATCCAGGATTTCAATAACATCAATGCAGTAAAAGCAGCGATTCCTAACGGCACGTTATGTTACGCCAATGATTCGCAAAAGCGTGGTATGGGTGCGCCTCACACGGGTTGGACACGCACTGAGCTAAGCACTGGCACGTTTGAATATGTATTCAACGCGACCGCGCCACACAACCCTTCATTTTGGGAGTTCTACCTAACCAAACCAAATGCAGACTTGAGTAAAGGCTTGGCATGGGGCGATTTAGAGCTTATCCAAGAAGAGGGCAATGTTCCTGTAAATGGCGGCAAATACCGAATCAATGTAACCATTCCTTCAGACCGTTCTGGCGATGCAATTTTATTTGTGCGCTGGCAGCGTAATGATTCGGCAGGTGAAGGCTTCTATAACTGTTCAGACATCACCATTACTGGTGGTACAACTCCTCCGCCAGATCCTACACCGCAACCAGATCTAGTACGTGGCGACTTGTTTGTGTCTGACCAGTTCGGTACGCCAGAGATTGGTGACACAGTGAAGTACGACATCATTAACAAGTATGGTGAAGTAGCGCGTAGTTTCGACATCGCGATTGACGCAAGCAACGTTAACGATTGGGCTCGTTTACTTGCTTCAGAAATTAATGGTTGGCATGAAGAGTTCAAAGATGGTGCGGTCTTTATCGGCGACTGGCATGCTGAAATGCAGCACTACATGTACTTCCAGAATGATCCTTCACGTAACTTCTTCAACTCAAAAGATGGTCGAGCTTCAGGTCAATTGACGTTGATTGACGGTGGTGATGGCGGTGTTGAACCGTTGAAAGGCGATATCTACGAACTAGTTAAGAGTGACAATGTAGTGAATGCGGGTGACAAAGTTGTGATTGCAACAAGTGAAGCCGCTAACTTTACGCAAACACAAGGTTCTACAGTAAGCATCCAAAACAATGGTACGGCTTCAATTGTGATTGATACTACAGCGATCACTGCGAACGAAACGTTATCTTTCGTTGCTAGCTCTATTGAAAGTGAGAGTGTTGAAACCTTTACATTCGAAGTGATTGCTGAAGATGGTGGTGTGACACCTGACCCAGATCCAACGCCGGATCCAGATCCGACTCCGGACCCAGACAATGGCACATGGGATTCATCTAAGGTTTACCTAGGTGGTGAGGTTGTGACTTACTCTAACCAGTCCTGGAAAGCGCAGTGGTGGATTCAGGGTGGTGAAAACCCGAAAGCGACTTACGAAAACGACAAGTGGGGCGTTTGGCGTCCAGCTAATTAGTTTTAATAGGATTCGTTAAATACTAAAACAATAAATGGCACCATATTTTACAAGTGAGGTGCCATTTTTATGAGCTTTGTTACGTAATTCAGCGGTTTGATCATGCGTAACTTTTACTCATTTATACATTGTATTTCTTAAGTCCAATCTCCTCTTAACAACTGATTAACTATATAAATAGCCATTTTTGAGAATGGACGTAGCTGTTTCCAATATATACTTAAGCCATATAACTTCGGTTAACCAACAGCGAGGTTTCGATACTGAGCACGCTTCCAGAAGGTACACCCCACTTGGTGCAATAAGCACAAATGTACGCGTAATCTTAATTGTATCTAAGCTTGGCTCTATTGAAATGATTTCATGAGTGCTTGTATGGACTGCAATATACTGGCTTTGTTGCGTAATTAAATTTAGATATAGAGCCAACCCGTTTCGCGTATTTCTTAGTCAATACGACAGGTTTTAGGCATACCTAACCTAGTAAGCTTGTTCAACGCTTTTATCATCGCGTAAGTTTCACCCACCTGGGCATTGTAATTTCTTAAGCTCAGTTTCCCTCCTAGCAACTGTTTAACTCGATACATCGCTGTTTCTGAGAGTGAACGCTTGTGGTATCC
>NZ_JAKEUW010000118.1:0-3739 GCF_022398115.1 Vibrio sp. Isolate22
CCACTGTTGGGTCGCTCATCGGATTAACCGTTAGGTCTGCCGTTGCGGTCACCGTATCGGTACCGTCCGTTAGGTCGAAGGAGATATCAATGTCACCATTGAAATTCGCATCCGGCGTAATAGTGAAGCTGCCGTCATCGTTTGCCGTCACCGTCGCGTTACCGCCAACAGACAAGTTCGCTGCCGTTAGGTCATCGCCTTCCACATCGGTCGCTTGTGCCAACAATTGCGCTTGGCTCAAGGTAATCGATGCGTCTTCATTGACCGTGTAAGCCAAATCACCGCTCACTGGCGCATCATTAACGGCCTTCACATCCACTTCGGCCGTCGTCGAGACTTTCTCTCCATCTTCATCGGCAACCACAACCGTTAAGCTCACACCACCGTTGAAGTTCTCATTCGGTGCAAAACTGTAAGTACCGTCGTCATTCGCCGTTAAAATACCGTCAGTGCCCGTGTACGTCACACTGTCTAGGCTGACATCGCCTTCCACATCACTCGATTGAGCCAGTAACTGCGCTTCAGTGAAGTTAATCACTTCATCTTCATTCACAGAGTAACTGGTTGAACCCGCGACCGGTGCATCATTTACTTCTGTCACCGTCACATTCATATTCGCATCAACCGGCTCGGTACCATCGGTTACCGTAAAGTTGAGGCTTACATCGCCATTGAAGTTCTCATTCGGTGCAAACGAGTAAGTGCCATCACCATTATCAGTGAACACGCCGTCTGTACCTGCGTAACTCACATCACTGATAGACAGATCGTCTCCATCAATATCTGTCGCACCCGCCAATAAATCAGCATCTGTGAAAGTTAACGTACCGTCTTCTTCTAACGTGAAGTTCTGATCTTCAACCTCTGTCGTATCATTAACAGCCGCAAAGTTAACGTTAATGGTGTTTGAATCCACTAACTCTCCGTCAGTGACGTATATGTTAACTGAACGTCACCATTAAAGTTCTCACTCGGTGTCAATGTCCAGGTGCCATCTTCGTTATCGACCAAAGTGGCATCATCGCNCTTCTGTCACCGTCACATTCATATTCGCATCAACCGGCTCGGTACCATCGGTTACCGTAAAGTTGAGGCTTACATCGCCATTGAAGTTCTCATTCGGTGCAAACGAGTAAGTGCCATCACCATTATCAGTGAACACGCCGTCTGTACCTGCGTAACTCACATCACTGATAGACAGATCGTCTCCATCAATATCTGTCGCACCCGCCAATAAATCAGCATCTGTGAAAGTTAACGTACCGTCTTCTTCTATGCTGAAGTTCTGATCTTCAACCTCTGCCGTATCATTAACAGCCGCAAAGTTAACGTTAATGGTGTTTGAATCCACTAACTCTCCGTCAGTGACGTTATATGTTAACTGAACCTCACCATTAAAGTTCTCACTCGGTGTCAATGTCCAAGTGCCATCTTCGTTATCGACCAAAGTGGCATCATCGCCGACAAGCGCTAAATCAGTAATATCAAGCTCATCTCCATCTACGTCCGACGCTTGTGCTAACAAGTCCGCCTTCGTAAATAGATATGTGCCATCTGACGCCCCGTCTGCCGTATTACTGTCTACTAAGTTTGTCAACTGCGCAGTTAAATCAAAATCATTGACCACAAATTCATCACTAACTTCAACACCATTACTAGACACTGATGTAAATGATAAGGTTGTTTCTGGAATATGCTTAACCGATAAATTAAATAGTTGGAACCCATGGAATGAGGAACCATCCGCTACACCGATTTCAATTCTTGCTATAGATTCGCCGCCAGTTTGAACAGAAAAAGAGCCATCAGAATCACTAAATCCACCTACATTAACGTTTTCTTGAACCGTTTGGATCAAGTCCCCTTCGAGGTTATAAGCTAATATTTCAACTTCATTACTTGAGCTAAAACTAGTATCAAGCCCATTTAGCGTCAGATTAACTTCATGAACACCTTTTCCATCGAATTCAACAGTAATCGATTCATTATTTTTGAACCCATGCTCCGGACCATAACGATCAGAGTCTCCTAAACCATCATCATAAGTACCGCCAAAGTCAGTTGCCTTAAAGTCTGTGTTATTTGCGGTTAATGTTACAGTTAAGTCATCTGTACTATGATGGATAGTTTGCGAGTCAATTAACTCCCCCCAATCAGCTATGCTTACAGCATCACCTACTTCTGGAGTCCCCAAAGTAGTTGTAATTATTGCATCTTCATTGGGAACAAAACGCACTTCAGTATCCGGCGCAACGTTGACACCTGCCTCTAGAGAGATCCACTCTCCATCAACATTCATTTCAACAACACCATGCTCCGGTTGAGTATCAAGACGTATAGATGCCTCGAATAGAGCCATTGCTGCCACATCTTCTGTTGCTGAGACATTAATCTCATCACCAGCGTCCGGTGCATCGTTGACTGCATTAACCAACAGATCCAAATTTAACTCAGTCAGCACATTGCCATCAGTATCTTGTACACTATAGCTAACCTCAGCATCACCATGGAAATCTGCATCCGGGGCAATGGTAAAGCTACCATCGTCATTTTCAGCAACCGTGACATTAACGCCAGAGAAAACAATATCACCTATCGTTGCGTCTTCTGGGTCAAACCCAGCTTTTTCTAGCAACTCATCTCGTGTAAAGTCCAGAGCGACATCTTCATCGGTTTCCCAGTCAGGAACTGGATTGACAGTTAAAGCAATATTAGTCTCAACCGTATCTGTACCGTCACTGATATCAAAGGTTAATGCGACATCGCCACTGTAACCTTCGCTCGGGGTGATGGTGAAGCTGCCATCCGCATTCTCTACCACCGACGCGTTAGCACCAGCCTGTACGTTCGAAGCCGTTAGGTCATCGCCTTCCACATCGGTCGCCTGTGCCAACAATTGAGCTTGACTTAACGTAATAGAGTTATCTTCATTAACCGTGTAAGCCAAATCACCACTTACTGGCGCATCGTTGACAGCAACAACCTCAATTTCTGCTGCCGTCGACGCTGTTACAGCATCTTCATCCGATACCACAATATCTAAGCTTACGTTACCATTGAAGTTCTCATTTGGCGCAAACGTAAACGTACCATCACTATTTGAAATAAAAATGCCGTCTGTGCCCGTGTACGTCACACTGTCTAGGCTAACCTCACCTTCCACATCACTTGATTGAGCCAGTAACTGCGCTTCCGTGAAGGTAATCACTTCATCTTCATTAATGGAGTAACTGGTTGAACCCGCAACCGGTGGGTCGTTTACTTCTATAACGGTTAGCCCCGCTGTCGTCGATGTGGTTTCTCCGTCCTCATCCGCAACCACAACATTGAAGCTCACATCACCGTTGAAGTTCTCATTCGGTGCAAACGTATACGTGCCATCATCGTTGGTCGTGAACACACCATCAGAGCCACCGTAAGTGACCGTACTTACCGACACATCACCTTCTACATCCGAGGAGTTCGCTAACAACTGCTCGTTACTGATGGTGATCGAGTGATCTTCATTCACGGTATAAGACGTGCTACCCGCCAATGGCGTATCGTTCACCGCATCGACCGTCACACCAATGGTCGCATCCACCGTTTCTGAGCCAGTGGTCACGGAGAAGCTTAGGTCCACTTCGCCATTGAAGTTCTCATTCGGCTCAAAGCTGTAAGTACCGTCATTGTTGTTGGTTAAAACACCATCCGTTCCTGTGTAAGTCACAGAGTCAATCGATAGCGTTTCACCATCGGC
>NZ_JAKEUW010000119.1:0-3541 GCF_022398115.1 Vibrio sp. Isolate22
ATCTGAATGTCGCGCATTGTTAACCCACTTGTTCGAAATGTGTGTTCAGCGATATTCATTAGATCAAAGACGGCGATGCGCGTCTACCTCATTGTTTTTACGCCTGATTATGAGGGGATTCGCAAGGGTGAGGCGTTAGCAAACGTCAAAGCAATGAACAAAGTTCTAGGACTAGGTATGCCTATTAGAAACTAACAGGTAAGTTCCGTAGGATAGATACGTCCTTTAGCTGATTTGATCAACAACGCCGTTCAAATCCATCGCCATTGGGCATCATAATATCCATAATAACCAAATCAAATGATGCGATTTGCATTTTGCTCATTGCATCGAACGCATTTTCTGCAAACTGTACAGATGTTTTTTTATTAGATAAAGAGACCGCGTTTTTAATGACTTCTCTTGATAGCTCAACATCGTCAACAATCAATACTGTGTTATTCATTCTCTTCACCTTTATAGTTTGCAATAATATCCATCCAAGAACGTTGTGATTTCATTTTCTTTGAATCCAAGTTCATGACCTTCATTGATCTATCGTTACTTCTTACACTTCGACACTCACAGCCCAATGAAAAGAACAGATTGAAAATTCTTTTATTTTTCAATAATATATAAAGCTCTTTGTCTGGATCTAGGCTTTGTAGATACTTGTACGCCTCTCTGCCCATTGTATCTGTAAATGACGAATAATGAGTACAGTTAAAAGTAACCACTAAATGTGCTCTATCTTCTTTAGATACTAAGACTGCCTCAAAAAAATCTGCTGAAAGTTTATAGTTGGCACTTAATAAGTGCCCAATTAATTGCCCATTAACCGTAACAAGCGTTAGTTCCCCAGAATATTGATTTATTATTTTTTCAATAATTGCCTTTCTACTCAGACCTAAATCTTCTAAATTACTGAGAATAACGTTATCTTCATATTCAAATATGACATCAATTAATTGGGTTATTTTCCCCAGAAGAAAGGAATTATTTGAGTTTATCGTCGTAACTTCTGTTTGGACGTGCATGTTCATGTCAATATAACCGTTGTTATTAAATTTATTCGTTAACCCTGTGAGGACTGTTTGTGAGTCGTTTGATTCCCAAACATCAAATATGTTGACTCCAATAAGATCCAGCAACTCGTTTTGACGTTTTAAGTGGGGAGTTGTTACTCCCCTTTCCCAACGGCTTAGTGTCACAACGTCCAGGTTATTAAAGTTAGAGTTACTTCTTTGAATCGCATCAACAAAATTAGTTTGAGAAAAACCATTGTTAACACGAAACGTACGTATAATATTTCCAAACATAGCTTTACTTTCTTATTTGTTATTGTGATTTAGCTTATTTTTAATTAAATACGAACAAAAGCTAAGGGCAAACTGTGATTGAATAATTTAGAAATGCCCAGCCACAATCAACACTTATTGGATGAGTGTTATTTTCACAACAGTTTGAGCATTGCCTTGATGGCAATACTCATAACTATCAGAAAAAACAGATAAAAATAACACATCAAGATCTGAAGATTGCTTACCCTCAGACTATTGGTAGGAGTATTTAACCAAGTTAGCGAGCACCACCTGATAAAGCGCAATGAAGCTTTAGCTTTAAATCGCTCGGGTTAAGCGGTTTGGTTAGATAGCACGAAAAGTATTGGTTCATTCAAGACTCTTCTTGAATGGTGGCCCGTGCCGTAACGGCAATTATAGGCAACCATGGCTTACGCTTTTCTAACTCAGAAGCAAGCTCAATACCATTCATAACCGGCATAGAAATATCCGTAAGTACAACATCAAACTCATGTTCAGAAGCGAGCGCCAAAGCCTCCAAACCATCATTCGCGGTCATGCATTCACAACCCAACGCGTTTAAATGGAACTCTAGAATTTCTCGGTTGAACTCTACATCATCAACGATCAAGGCTTTTTTACTTGTGCAGTCTAAACGCTCTCTAATATTATATGCCTGCTCTGCAACACCGTTAGAACACTCAAGAACATCCATAATTTCTTGAGCAGGGAGTGAGATAACAAAAGTACTACCGGTGCCGAGCACACTCTCAACACGCAACGAACCCTTCATTAACTCTACGATGGTTTTCGTTATTGCCAAGCCCAAACCAAAACCAAACTGTTGGTCTTCTTGATTAACCTGTTCGAAACCGTTAAATACTGCATCCAATTTATCTTGGGGAATACCGACTCCAGTATCGCTTACTGAGATATTGAATGCTTTATCGTCGCTTGAAACTTCGATTGCCACTCCCCCCTTATTTGTAAACTTCAATGCGTTCGAAACTATATTACTGATCGCTTGTTTTATACGAAGCTCATCAATCATCAATGTTGTCGAAGCATCGACATTGCAGATAATATCAAGCGACAATTGTTTAGACTCGCTAAGCGGCAAAAACGTATTTTCAATTTCGCGCATTAAACTCATCACCGACAGGCATTTAGGGTTTAATGAATAGCTTGCTGCTTTTACTCTTTCAAAATCCAATAGGTCATTAACAATGCCTAAAATAGTATTGCTCGCACTCGAAATACCGTTCAGCTGATGGCGATGGTCGTCGAACTTTTTGCTATGAGTTAGCATATGTGTATAACCAATAATCGCATTCAGCGGAGTTCGAACCTCATGGGACACATTTGAAAGCAGCACTGATTTCTGTTTATTCGCCTCACTCGCCTCTTGCGCTGCTATTTCGTACTGTTTCGTTCGCTCTTCAACTTCATATTCAAGCCCTTCAATTAGATTTTGAATCTGAACCCCGGCCTCAGAATAAGCCTTAGAAAGCAGCTCAATTTCGTCTCCATTTCCATTACTATGAACCGTATGCGTGACTTTATTAAAATCACGCTGCTTTAGATATTGAGCTTGTACGATCAATTTAGAAATAGGCACGAGCATCTTATTCACCGCGATTGAGTTAATAGCTAAAAACAGACCAAGCAAAAGGATAGAGGTAAAAAACAGGCTTTTGATCAAAGAGTTATCACCAGATAAAACCAACTCTTTGGTGGTCGCATAGCTAGAACGAATCACATGCTCTGGCGTTACTAAAATTAACCTCCAGCCAGTTTGACTGTTCTTAACGAAAGTGACATTGAACACGCCTTTATCTCCCCTCACCACAAAACTACCCAAGTTATGTGACATGATACGGCTTGCTACACTCTTTTGAGCTTGTTCATCAAAAACACTCTCAGACATCAATTGGTCGACATTTTGTTGTAGATTCGAAGCTATAAGCTTACCGTCATCATCCACTAAGAAGTATCGATATTGGAACTCATCAAAGGCTTTGTTGCGTAATTCAATGGAACTAAATCCAGAACCTACGATCTGATCAGCTACCTCCACTCTCTCTCGTAGTCCTATGCCTAAGCCTCGTTACAAAACAACCAACTGGAAGCAATACAACCAATCACTCATTAACCGTGGTTCTCTGACCTTTTGGATTGATGAAGAAGCAATAAGCGGGTGGGCGCAAAGCAAACAGAATAAGCGCGGGAGGCCGCGTCGGTTCAGTGATTTAGCTATCACG
>NZ_JAKEUW010000012.1:0-112938 GCF_022398115.1 Vibrio sp. Isolate22
ATGAGTAGGAAAGGAAACTGCTGGGACAATGCTTGTGTTGAGAGTTTCTTCCATTCTATGAAAGTGGAAGCGATCCAATATGAGCCGATTATGACGAGAGAGCAGATGCGCCAAACGATCTTCGAGTACATAGAGGTTGATTATAATCGAACGAGAAGGCACAGTGCTCTTGGGTATCTAAGCCCAGTTAACTTTGAACAACAAAATGTCGCTTAATGAAGTGTCCAGTCTGGCTGGAGCAGATCAGTAATTTACTTGTAGCTATCATGAACAACCCATACAGAAAGCGACCGCAAATAAAAGCATTTACCTTGATAGAGCTACTGGTTGTGATTGTGATCATAACCGTGCTTTCTGTTGTTGCACTTCCTCGCTTTCTAAATCTGCAAAGTGATAGCCGAATTGCTATTTTCAATGGTGCTCAATCTCAGTTTCAAAGTGCGATTACGTTTGCTCACAGCAAATGGCTTGTGAATGGCGGCGGTAATTCTGAAATGAACGACCTACCAGGCTTTGGAGAAGATGCCAACGGCAACCCTCAATTGGATATGAATGATGAAGGCTACCCTTTAGGTGTCGATAAAAACTCTCCAATGGGCGCTCCCTACAATATAGGTAAAGGTCATCAGGGGTGTGTCGCTATTTGGGACGCGATCATGAATACCGATCTAACCGTCACAACAGATAGAGATAATGTTGATGGATTCGATTTTGTCTCACACCGCCAAAACCTAACCTTTTTAACTAAAGAGGGTGGCTCAGAGACCGCTCAAGCACTTTGCTACTACATCTATACCGCAGAGGGTCACCACAGAAACCCAGACAGAGCGGAATACGTGTTTTGGTACAACTCCCGCACTGGAGAAATCACCAATTCTCGACCTGAAGATATCTGATACCACATTAGTAGCAATCGAAATTTAATCCCCATTAGCAGTAAATACAGTCACAAAAAAACCGGCACTAGGCCGGTTTTTATTAGATAGCTTATTAGCGTTAGCAATTATGCTTCAGCTTTGCCCCAAGTATCACGTAGGCCAACCGTGCGGTTAAATACCAACGCATCTGCTTTAGAGTCTTTTGAATCAACACAGAAGTAACCTGTACGCTCAAATTGGAAACCTTGCTCTGCAGCGGCTTCCGCTAGGCTAGGCTCAACAAAACCGTTCAACTTAACCAGAGACTCTGGGTTGATCGTTGCAGCGAAATCATCCGCAGCAGCAGGGTTTGCAACAGTAAATAGACGATCGTATAGACGAATCTCAGCTGGCAGTGCTTTATCAGCAGATACCCAGTGGATAACACCCTTCACTTTGCGGCCATCTGCAGGGTTCTTGCCTAGCGTTTCGTCATCGTAAGAACAGAAGATAGTTGTAATGTTGCCTTCTGCATCTTTCTCGATACGCTCTGCTTTAATCACGTAAGCACCACGCAGACGAACTTCTTTACCTAGAACCAAACGCTTGTACTTCTTGTTTGCTTCTTCACGGAAGTCATCACGCTCGATCCAAACTTCACGAGTAAATGGTACTTCACGAGTACCCATTTCAGGTTTGTTCGGGTGGTTAGCAACCGTTAGTGTTTCTACTTTGTCTGCATCGTAGTTTTCAATCACGATTTTAACCGGATCTAGAACAGCCATTGCACGAGGTGCATTTTCGTTCAAGTCATCACGGATACAAGACTCAAGTGAACCGAATTCAATCATGTTCTCTTGTTTAGTCACACCGATACGCTTACAGAATTCACGAATAGACGCAGAAGTGAAACCACGACGACGTAAACCAGAGATAGTTGGCATACGTGGGTCATCCCAACCTTGAACTAGGTTTTCAACCACAAGTTGGTTTAGCTTACGCTTAGACATCACTGTGTATTCAAGATTCAGACGGCTGAACTCGTACTGACGAGGTTGGCAATCTATCGTAATGTTATCTAGAACCCAGTCGTACAAACGACGGTTGTCTTGGAATTCAAGAGTACAGATAGAGTGCGTAATACCTTCCAGCGCATCAGAGATACAGTGAGTGAAATCGTACATTGGGTAAATGCACCATTTGTCGCCTGTCTGATGGTGGTGAGCAAAACGAACACGGTAGATAACAGGATCGCGCATTACCATGAATGACGAGCTCATGTCGATCTTAGCACGTAGACACGCTTTACCTTCTTCAAAGCCACCGTCACGCATTTTTTCGAATAGCGCTAGGTTTTCTTCAGGGCTGCGGTCGCGGTATGGGCTTGCTTTACCTGGCTCTTTTAGCGTGCCACGGTATTCGCGGATCTGCTCAGGACTTAGCTCGTCAACGTACGCTAAGCCTTTATTAATTAATTCCACAGCATAAGCGTAAAGCGTATCGAAGTAGTTTGATGAGTAACAAATGTCACCAGACCATTCGAAGCCTAACCAGCTTACATCATTCTTAATTGACTCAACGTATTCAACGTCTTCTTTTTCAGGGTTTGTATCATCGAAACGAAGATTACATTGTCCCTGGTAGTCCTGAGCAATACCAAAATTCAAGCAAATAGATTTAGCGTGACCGATGTGCAGGTAACCATTTGGCTCCGGCGGGAAACGAGTATGCACGCTACTGTGTGTACCATCCGCTAAATCTTTATCAATAATTTGGCGAATGAAATTCGATGGACGAGCCTCAGCTTCACTCATCTATAGCACCTCTATGTATTTAGTATTGTCAGAGAAAGTTATCTTCCCTCTCCTAGCAAAACGCCACTTTTAGCGCTAACCCTAGGTAGAAAGATCATTGTTGCTAATCATCCACAATTCTTAGCCTTTGCACAATAAGAACCATCAGTTAATTGCGATTATTTCTGCTATTCGATGAAGAATAGAACGAACCTTCTCACTTGTCCCAAGATGCAGATACAAAAAAGCCCCCCAGATGGGAGGCTTTCAATTTGACACTTACTTGAGAGTATTAATTACTGCTCAGTTAAGTACTTCCTTACTATGGAAGTTTTACATCAGATAGGTCTTCACCTGCACCGATAGCTTTCATTTCGCCAGCTACGATTTCAGCAAGAGGGCCTAGGATAACTTGTAGGTTGTTTTCACCTAGCTTAACAACACCTTTAGCACCTAGTTTCTTAAGAACTGCTTCGTCAGCAACAGAGCGGTCTTTAAGAGTTAGACGTAGACGTGTGATACAAGCGTCGATTGAAGTTAGGTTCTCGTGACCACCTAGAGCTTTTAGGTATTGACGTGCAAGGTCGCCTTTTGGAGCTTCGCCAGCTGGAGTCGCTGCAGCGTCATCATCTTCACGACCAGGCGATTTCAGGTTGAAAGCGCGGATTGCGAAAGAGAATGTGAAGAAGTATAGAGCACCGAAGCCAAGGCCGATTGCTAGAAGTACTAGAGGTTTAGTTGCTAGACCCCAGTTCAATACGAAGTCGATAAGACCAGCAGAGAAACCGAAACCATGCAGAGTACCAAACATGTTAGCAACTACTAGAGACAGACCAGTGAATACAGCGTGCATTGCGTATAGAGCAGGAGCTAGGAATACGAACATGAATTCTAGCGGCTCTGTGATACCTGTTAGGAATGAACAGAATGCTACTGAGAATAGTGCACCACCAACTTGGCTACGTTTTTCAGCAGGAGCAGCTAGGTACATTGCAAGTGCAGCACCTGGTAGACCGAACATCATTACTGGGAAGAAACCGTTCATGAATACGCCAGCGCCTTTATCGCCACCGAAGAAACGGTGTAGGTCGCCAGATTTAACAGTGTCAGTTACTTCTTTAACAACAGTAGTGATTTCTGGAGTTACAGAGTTAGCGAATGTGAATGTGTGCTCTTGGCCAACAACTAGAGTTTTAGCTAGTGATGGGTCAACACAAAGTTGAGTGATGTTAGCGAATGCGCCTTGACCAGCAACGATGATTTCTTGACATGTACCCATACCGAACCAGAAGTACGAGTTCAATACATGGTGTAGACCTACAGGGATAAGTGCACGGTTAAGAGTACCGTAAACGAATTGACCGATAGCGCCAGACGTTGATACTGCGTGAGCCAGTGCGTCTAGACCAGATTGAACACCAGGCCAAACCACACCAGACACAGCACCTGCAACAAGTGCAAATAGACCAGCCATGATTGGTACTAAACGTTTACCAGCGAAGAATGCTAGCCACTCAGGAAGGCGTGTAGCATGGAAAGCGTTGTAAGAGTGACCTGCGATGATACCTGCGAAGATACCGCCGAAGAAAGACATGTTAACGTCAGCGTTAATTGTTGTTGCTGTCGCTGTTAGAACGAAGTAAGCAACTGCACCAGCAAGACCAGCTGCGCCGCTACCGTCTTTAGAAAGACCAATCGCGATACCTAGACCAAATAGCAATGGTAGGTTACCGAAGATAGCACCACCAGCTTGCGCCATAAATGGAATATCAAGTAGATCGCCTTGACCTAAACGTAATAGAAGCGCCGCAATCGGAAGCGTTGCGATAGGTAGCATTAACGCCTTACCTAGCTTCTGTGCATATCCTAGAATATTCACCAGTTGTTTCCCCCTATAGGATTTTTTAGAATTCGTTTGAGAAACTTATTTTAGTCGCTCAATTTAGTCCTATTCAGTGTATTCAATTAATTTTGCTCCGCAAATTAAAACCTTACCATTTGTGATCGTAATCACCAGTTTTCACCAAATCCAGAGGTTTTTGCTAGCGAGATCATAAAACTTATTTTATCATTCAAAAAAATGAACATTTATAGATAAAATCCAAATCTAACTATTGGGTCAAATGTGAGTTATTTTCGGCATTAAAAGCTAGCTAACTTACTGATATTTTTAACCCAAACTCATAAAAACAATGAATTGTTCACATATTTTTCAAACACTTAACATCGCTTCCCACTTTGAAGCCGTTTGCCCATAAAAGTTAAATCGTTACGTAAATGATGCTCGCAAACTAAGTCAACATTTAGGTAACGAACGAATTTAAAAGATCTGACGAAATAAGGATTAGCTGACTATGTACGCGCTAAGTAACTGTAAAATTTACACTGGTAGTGATGTTCTAACCGATCATGCTGTAGTAATCGAAAACGAACTGATCAAAAAAGTCTGCCCTATCTCTGAATTACCAGAAGGTATCGAGGTTCGTGACCTAGACGGTGCAAACCTAAGCCCGGGTTTCATTGACCTACAACTAAATGGTTGTGGTGGCGTGATGCTGAACGATGAAATCACTGCAGAAACAATGCAGATCATGCACAAAGCAAACCTAAAATCAGGCTGTACTAGCTTCTTGCCTACTCTGATTACTTCTTCAGATGAAGACATGCGAGCAGTTATCACGGCAGCTCGTGAATACCATAACCAATACCAGAACCAATCTTTAGGTCTTCACCTTGAAGGTCCATACCTAAACGTTGCGAAAAAAGGCATTCACAGCGTTGATCATATTCGTAAATCTGACAGCGAGATGATTGAACTTATCTGTGAGAACAGCGACCTTGTTGCGAAAGTAACACTGGCTCCTGAGCTGAACGACCCAGAGCATATCGAACGTCTACACAAAGCTGGTGTTGTCGTTTCTATCGGTCATACCAACGCAACTTATGCAGAAGCGCGCCAAGGTTTCGAATCTGGCATCACATTCGCAACGCACCTATTCAATGCAATGACGCCTATGGTTGGTCGTGAACCTGGTGTGGTTGGTGCTATCTACGACACACCTGAGGTGTACGCAGGCATCATCGCCGATGGCTTCCACGTTGATTACGCAAACATCAGAATTGCGCATAAAATCAAGGGAGAAAAGTTGGTATTAGTGACGGATGCCACAGCTCCTGCAGGTGCTGACATGGAATACTTTATTTTTGTCGGTAAGAAAGTATATTACCGAGATGGTAAGTGTGTTGATGAAAACGGCACACTGGGCGGCTCAGCTCTGACTATGATTGAAGCAGTTCAGAATACAGTTGAGCACGCTGGTATCGCTTTAGACGAAGCTCTTCGCATGGCTACACTATACCCAGCTACGGCTATCGGTGTAGAAAGCAAGCTAGGTCGAATCAAAAAAGGCATGGTTGCAAACCTAGCTGTATTTGACCGAGACTTTAACGTTAAAGCGACTGTTGTTAATGGACAATACGAGCACAATTAAGTATGAATGGCGGACAAATAGGTAACGTAGACTTAGTTAAACAACTAAACAGTGCGGCGGTATACCGACTTATAGACCAACAAGGGCCTATCAGTCGTATACAAGTGGCTGATGTAAGCCAACTCGCACCGGCAAGTGTTACAAAAATTACCCGCCAACTATTAGAGCGCGGCCTAATTAAAGAGGTCGCACAGCAAGCGTCTACTGGCGGTAGACGCGCTATCTCTCTAACCACAGAAGTAGAGCCTTTCCACTCTATCGCTGTGCGCTTAGGACGAGATTACATTCAAGTTAGCCTTCATGACCTTGGCGGTCGTGAATTGGCTTTCCAACAGCAAGACCTTAACTATTCAGATCAGTCAGACCTGACTCAAGGCTTGGTCAACACGCTCAAGGCCTTCATCGCTGAACACCAACCGAAAATCGATCAGCTCATTGCGATTGGTGTGACCCTTCCAGGCTTAGTGAACCCGACGACGGGTGTCGTTGAGTACATGCCAAATACAGACATCGATAACCTTGCATTAAGCGACATTATTCGCGACACATTCCATGTCGCTTGTTTTGTTGGTAACGATGTTCGCGGAATGGCACTAGCGGAACACTACTTTGGCGCGAGCCAAGACAGCCAAGACTCTATCTTGGTGAGTGTTCACCGCGGTACTGGTGCAGGTATTATCGTTAACGGTCAGGTCTTCTTAGGCCATAACCGTAACGTCGGTGAAATCGGTCATATCCAAATCGATCCACTTGGTGAACAGTGCCAATGTGGTAACTTTGGTTGTCTTGAAACGGTAGCGGCAAACCCTGCGATTGTAGAACGCGTGCAAAAACTGATTAAACAAGGCTACGAGTCTTCTTTAACCGAACTTGAACGTATTACTATTCAAGACGTTTGCGACCACGCAATGAATGGTGACGAATTAGCTAAACAGAGCTTGGTTCGAGTAGGAAACCAGTTAGGTAAAGCGATCGCGATGACGATCAACCTATTTAACCCTCAAAAAGTGATCATCGCTGGTGATATTACTAAGGCACAAGAGATTGTTTTCCCTGCAATTAAGCGCAATGTAGAGAATCAGTCGCTAACGACTTTCCATAGCGGCCTGCCTATTGTAGCATCACAGATCGATAAACATCCTACGATGGGAGCTTTTGCTATGATCAAGCGCGCCATGCTCAACGGTGTGTTACTGCAGAAGCTACTTGAAGATTAAAGAACAATAATTCTGATTTTCCGCGGGCCGTGTTTGTAAAAACACGGCCCGTTTTTTTAAGCTAGGGAACGACAACAACAAGTTATGGAACTTATATTAATATCCACTGCGTTTATCGCAGGATTTATTGCTTTAAAGTGTCACCTTCCGCCACTGGTTGGTTTTTTGGTTGCGGGCTTTGGGCTTTTTGCCTTTGGCTTCGAAACCAATGAGACCATCATTACTTTGGCTGACCTCGGTGTCACCCTGCTCCTATTCACCATCGGCTTAAAGCTAGATATCAAAACCCTGCTATCTAAAGAGATCTGGGCCGGCGCCACAATACATAACCTTTTATCCACTCTGTTTTTTGCCGTCGCCCTATTTGGTTTTAAGTTCCTTGGCATTTCGTCACTGGCAGCTATGTCAGTCGAGCAGATTGTTCTACTCGGCTTCGCCCTATCATTCTCTAGTACTGTATTTGCGGTAAAGTCTCTACAAGAGAAAGGGGAAATGAATGCCACCTACGGCACCTTGGCAATTGGTATCTTGGTCATGCAAGATATTTTCGCTGTCGTCTTTCTTACCGCTTCAACAGGCAAGCTGCCTGAATGGTACGCAGTTGCTCTATTTGCGTTGCCATTCCTACGTCCACTGTTCTACAAAGTGCTAGATTGGGTTGGCCACGGTGAAATGTTAGTCCTATTCGGCATTTTCTTCGCCTTGGTTGTCGGTGCTGGACTCTTCCAATTGGTGGGTATGAAGCCAGATTTAGGAGCTCTTATCCTAGGTATGTTGCTAGCGGGTCATCGAAAAGCTTCAGAACTATCAAAATCCCTGTTTAACCTTAAAGAACTGTTCCTTGTCTGTTTCTTCTTGAATATTGGCTTATCAGAACAGCCAACTATTCAAGGCTTTATGCTAGCGGTACTGTTCTTGTTGCTGTTACCAGTGAAAGGCGTGCTTTACTTCTTGGTACTTAATCGCTTCAAGTTCCGCGTTCGTACTTCGTTGCTCGCTTCACTATCACTGTTTAACTACAGTGAGTTTGGCTTAATCGTCGGTGGCCTTGCCTTTAAGATGGGTTGGATGTCTGGCGATATCTTGGTTGCCGTCGCGATTGCAGTATCACTTTCTTTCCTAGTTGCAGCACCTCTAAACCGCGCAGGCCATAAGCTTTACCAACAATCCGGCAAATGGTTAAAAGAGCACGCAGCAGAAAAGCTTCATCAACGTGATAAACGAATTGACCCGGGTCGTGCTCAAGTACTTATTCTTGGTATGGGGCGAATTGGTACCGGTGCATATGATGAATTACGTTCACGCTACGGTAAGGTAAGTTTGGGTGTCGAAGTTCGTGAAGAAGCCGCACATACTCATAGAAGCCACGGTAGAAACGTGATTTCTGGCGACGCGACCGACCCAGACTTCTGGGAGCGTATTCTGGATACCGCAAATGTAAAACTGGTTATCTTAGCTATGCCTCACCACCAAGGTAATCAAACCGCTTTGGATCAATTAAAGTCTCGTAACTTTAAAGGGCAGATTGCGGCTATCGCTGAATACCCTGACCAACTAGATACTTTGAAAAAAAATGGTGTTGATGCGGCGTTTAACATCTATAGCGAAGCCGGTAGTGGTTTTGCTCGCCACGTTTGTGAGCAATTAAACCCAAACATCAATAAAATCTAACCCAAACCTCCTTTAACAAAACCTCTCAAGACTGTGAATTTTCGCACTTTTGAGGGGTTTTCGTTCAAAAAAACAGACTGCATTTAGATAATAAACACCAAAATTAAGAATTAATTAAATAATTTCTAACACAATACCCTTTATATTATTTTTTTGYTCACATCCGGTTGCTTTTTTTAGCCAGAATGGCAAATTGAATACAGTTGATTTAGAAATTATTTAAAAGGAAGTTCTATGTGTTCAGTATTTGGCATTCTCGACATAAAAAGTGATGCCGCAGCACTTCGCCCTATCGCTTTAGAAATGTCTAAAAAGCTTCGTCACCGTGGACCAGATTGGTCTGGTATCTATGCAAGTGACAAAGCAATCCTTGCTCACGAGCGTTTAGCTATCGTTGGTCTTAATAGTGGTGCTCAACCGCTATACAGCCAAGACAAGAAGCACATTCTTGCAGTAAACGGCGAAATCTATAACCACAAAGAACTTCGTGCTCGCTATGAAGATAAGTACCAGTTCCAGACAGACTCTGACTGTGAAGTTATCCTAGCCCTATATCAAGAAATGGGCGCAGACCTGCTAGAAGAGCTAAACGGTATCTTCGCATTCGTTTTATACGATGAAGAAAAAGACGAATACCTAGTAGGCCGCGACCACATCGGTATCATCCCGCTTTACCAAGGCTACGATGAACACGGTAACTACTATGTTGCTTCAGAAATGAAAGCACTAGTTCCTGTATGTAAAACCATCAGCGAGTTCCCTCCAGGTAGCTTCTACTCTTCGAAAGATGCAGAGCCACAACGTTACTATGTTCGTGATTGGAACGAATACGCAGCAGTGCAAGGCAACAGCACAAGCAAGGAAGACCTAACGGAAGCACTAGAAGCAGCGGTGAAACGCCAATTAATGACTGACGTACCTTACGGTGTACTTCTATCTGGTGGTCTAGATTCGTCAATCACTTCTGCAGTCGCGAAACGCTTTGCGGCAATGCGTATTGAAGATGACGAACAGTCTGAAGCTTGGTGGCCACAGCTGCACTCATTTGCGGTTGGTTTAGAAGGTGCACCTGATCTTATCGCGGCACGTGAAGTAGCAGACAAGATCGGTACCGTACACCACGAGATGACATACACCATTCAAGAAGGTTTGGATGCAATCCGTGATGTTATCTACCATATCGAAACCTACGATGTAACGACAATTCGCGCGTCTACGCCAATGTACCTACTTGCTCGTAAGATCAAAGCAATGGGTATCAAAATGGTACTGTCTGGCGAAGGTGCTGATGAGATCTTCGGTGGTTACTTGTACTTCCACAAAGCGCCAAACGCAAAAGAGTTCCATGAAGAAACGGTACGTAAACTGCTAGCTCTGAACATGTTTGACTGTGCTCGTGCGAACAAATCACTGGCAGCATGGGGTGTAGAAGGCCGTGTACCATTCTTGGACAAAGAGTTCATCGATGTAGCAATGCGCTTAAACCCAGAAGACAAGATGTGTGGCAACGGTAAGATGGAGAAACACATCCTACGAGAGTGTTTTGAACACTACCTACCGGATTCAATTGCATGGCGTCAAAAAGAGCAGTTCTCTGATGGTGTTGGCTACGACTGGATTGATACGTTGAAAGCAACCGCTGAGGCGAAAGTAACGGATAAGCAAATGGAAACTGCCCAGTTCCGTTTCCCGTACAACACGCCAACGACTAAAGAAGGCTACGCTTACCGCGAAATCTTCGAAGAGTTGTTCCCGCTAGAATCTGCAGCAGAGTGTGTACCGGGAGGTCCATCTGTCGCTTGTTCATCAGCGAAAGCCATTGAGTGGGATGAGTCGTTCCAAAACTGTGTAGACCCATCAGGTCGTGCGGTTCAAGCGGTTCACAACGACGCTTACAACGCGTAAACGCTCAAGCAAATTTGAGATACTAAAAAAGGCGCATTATGCGCCTTTTTATTTTAAGCCTAGATGTAATTATTCTTATCACTGAATTAAGCGTGTGCTTGTAGCGCCTCGTTTTCAATACTGATTGGCACCACCTGGCTGATCATCTTCACTAGCATGATAGAGCGAGCCTCACCGTCTTTCTGATGGAAAATAGCCTCAATACCAGCGAACTGACCGCTATTAATTTTCACAACTTGACCAGATTCGAACTCAACACAGCACTCTTCAACGTCATTGCTGCAATGCTTCTCAAGTTCTTTGAGCTCAAAAACCAAGTCGCCTTGTACTTCATGTGGTAGCGCTCCAAACTTAATGAAGTCCACTACGCCGCGTGTTGAACGAACGGTCGTAAAGCTTGGCCCTTGTTCATAATCAAATCGAACAAATACGTATGAAGGGAACAGCGGTTCTTTGACCACCTTTTCTTTCCCTCTCACTACTTTTTCGACTTCTATTTGTGGGTAAAAGCACTCTACCCCTTGATTCTCTAAATGCTGCTGAGCGCGTTTTTGATCGCCACGCTTGCAGTAAAGTAAATACCAACGTTTCATTTAACTAGCCATTTTCTATTTTGGGAAGATTTTACCACAAGCCTAAAACGGTTTAATTGCTATTAACTAAATGAATCTTAATAGCCACAAAATTATGCGTAGCAAACCAATTTATCAACAAAAAATTATAGATATAAAAGTGATCAAGCATTGTACAGAGTTCTATTCTCGATCAAAAGGCGCGCTTCTATGGCTGCATATGCAGTCAAAAAATAAAACACAGCGTTCCCTTAATTGGCGGTAGGATACATAAAATTGATGACTTGCGCTTTTATTATTCAAAAATATTTTCAATAAGATCATTTAACAACCAGCTCAAATCTGGAAAATTAGTTTGCAGCACGCATTTTAAGGGCGACATTGGCAATAAAGCATTTAATTTTCATACACTTACTAAATGTAGGTTATCGTCACCATAAAATACATCTATTGCAGATGTTTATCCCACTCTGTATACATAAGTGACTATAAAATCTTTTAATAACTAAAATTAGTAAAACTTATGCCAAGCAATCACAACATCTTTGGCCACCCTAGAGGCCTATTTCTACTTTTCAGCACAGAGCTATGGGAACGTTTCTCCTACTACGCTATGCGTGCGATTCTTGTTTTATTCTTAACAGACACAACGATCAACGGCGGATTGGGCTGGTCGACAAAAGACGCGCTTGACCTTTACGGTATCTACACAGGTTTGGTTTACATCACGCCTTTGATCGGTGGTTGGATTGCCGACAACTACCTAGGGCAACGTAAGTCGATTCTTATTGGTGGCGTGTTAATGGCACTTGGCCAGTTTACACTAGCTCTACCAAGCGGCTTTATGGGCCTAGACCAAGTAAGTGCACTTTACCTAGGTTTAGCACTGCTTATCAGTGGTAACGGTATGTTTAAGCCAAACATCTCGACTATGGTTGGTGACCTTTACCAAGAAGGTGATAACCGTCGTGATGGCGCATTTACTATTTTCTACATGGGTATCAACTTAGGTGCACTATTAGGTGGCCTTATCTCTGGTGCTGCAGTTGATTCATATGGCTGGAAAGCAGGTTTCCTAGCGGCAGGTATCGGTATGGTTATTAGCTTAATCATGCAAATGACGATGGCTCAATCATGGCTAGGTAATATCGGTTCTGTGCCAGCAGCTGCTCGTGCAAAAGCTATGAACAAATCGAAAGAGAAAGCACCGCTAACTAAAGAAGAGTTTGACCGATTAAAAGTTATTTTGATCATGGGTCTGTTCGTGATTGTTTTCTGGGCAGGCTTCGAACAAGCTGGTGGCCTAATGAACATTTACACTCAACAATATACAGACCGTATGATTGGTGATTTTGAAGTTCCGGCAGCGTGGTTCCAATCTCTAAACCCATTCTTCATTATTACACTTGCACCAATCATTGCTGCATTCTGGGTGAAGTTAGGTAAGCGTGAACCAAACTCACCGGTTAAATTTGCGATGGCTCTATTCTTCTTGGCGCTAGGCTTCGTCTGCATGATGGGCGCGGTAATGGAGCAAGGTGGTGACCTTACAGTTAAAACCTCTATGCTGTGGTTAGTAGGTGCATTCTTCTTCCATACACTTGGTGAGCTTTGCCTATCTCCTATCGGTCTATCGTTAGTGACTAAACTGGCACCGCTACGTTTAGCATCACTAATGATGGGTGCATGGTTTGGTTTCAACGCTATTGCAAACTACGTAGCTGGCCTTGTGGGCTCTCATGTAGGTGAACTAGGCGCGATGGCAATCTTCAGTGGTATTGCAATTACAGCAACGATCAGCGGCATCTTACTGCTTCTTTGTGCTGGTAAGCTTGTATCTTGGATGCACGGCGTAGAGAGCAACATGACGCTAGAGTCTGAACCAAAAGAAGAGCGCACTGCAGAAACTTCTGTTGCTTAATATCTCATATCGTTCAGTGTCTAATAGACGCAGAACACATTCAAAAAAGGGCTGCTCATAGAGCAGCCCTTTTAGTATTTATTTAGCCGATATTAACGGTGAATCTCTACCAGTTCAGCCATCATGTCGATATGCGAATCTCTATCGTTGAGACACATGATATAGCTAAACTCAGAACCACCAGCGTCAATGAAGGTTTCCTTACACTGATCTGAAATCTCTTCCAGCGTTTCTAAACAGTCCACCGAGAAAGCTGGAGCCATGATATCGATCTTCTTGATCCCTTTGCTTGGCAATGATTCAAGCGTCTCATCTGTATATGGCTTTAACCATTCCTCTCGACCAAATCGAGATTGGTAAGTCATGGTGATATCGTCTGCAGATAAACCAAGCTCCTCAGCTAGTAGCTTAGTTGTCGCCTCACAGTGTTGAGGGTAAATATCACCTTCATCTGCTAATCGCTTCGGAATGCCGTGGAAAGAGCAAACCAAATGATCCGCTCGGCCATTTTTCTCCCAGTGGCTACGAACACTCTCAGCCAGTGCTTTGGTGTAACTAGGGTGTGCGTAGTAATCACGGATAAAGCGGTAACTAGGAATAACAGGCATCTGTTTAAAGGCTTTGGTTAAACCATCAGAAACCGCAGCTGTGGTAGTGCCTGAATACTGAGGATACAGAGGCAGTACGATGATCTCTTCAACGCCCTGCTCCATCAGTTGCTCAACGCCCGTTTTCAGGCTTGGATTACCATAAGTCATACCCAGCGCTACAGGCATCTCTAACTTCTTCTGTAGCTTCTCTGCTTGTCTTTGCGAATACACAAGAAGCGGTGAGCCGTCGTCCATCCAAACCGACTGATAAAGCTTAGCTACTTTAGGTGAACGAATCGGTAAAATCACCCCGTGCAGGATTGGACACCATAGCCAGCGCGTTAGATTAACGACTCGCTTATCGTGCAAAAATTCACTCAAAAATCGACGAACGCCAGCCGGGGTCGCAGAATCTGGCGTACCTAAGTTCACCAGTAAAACGCCCTGCTTTTTATTATTTTCCATAGATACCTGAGACCAATATGTAATTTTGTAGAGAGTAATATACTAATCTGCTGAAGTTTAAGATCATTGCTTGTCGCTAAATGTTGAGATAATCATTTGGCGTGACATATAACCAACATCAACTTCCGATTATGAGCGAACTTTTCAAAGCTAATGTGCGTTGAATTGAGGGCCCCTAATTATCTTAGATTGGTATCGTACTAAAAATTGAGACAAAAAAAGCGACCTTTAAGGTCGCTTCCAATATATCAAATTCTAAAACTGGCTGTTAGCCAATTATGCTAGTGCTTTCTCAAGTTCTGCACTAACTTCAGCAACTTGCTTAGTACCGTCAAACTTAAGGTACTGAGTGTTACCAGCTTCAGCTTCTTTACCGTAGTAAGAGATTAGTGGAGCTGTTTGCTCGTGGTACACGCCTAGACGAGCACGAACTGTTTCTTCTTTGTCGTCATCACGTACAACTAGCTCTTCGCCAGTTACGTCATCTTTACCTTCTTCTTTTGGTGGGTTGTACACAGTGTGGTATGTACGACCAGAAGGAAGGTGAGCACGACGACCAGCCATACGCTCAACAATCACATCGTCAGCTACGTCGAATTCAACAACGTAATCTACAGCGATACCCATTTCTTTTAGGCCATCAGCTTGTGGGATTGTGCGTGGGAAACCGTCTAGTAGGAAACCTTTCTCACAGTCATCTTGAGCGATACGCTCTTTGATAAGACCAAGGATAATTTCATCAGAAACTAGCTGACCAGCGTCGATTACTGATTTTGCTTGCTTACCAAGCTCAGTACCCGCTTTGATAGCAGCACGTAGCATGTCACCAGTTGAAATTTGAGGGATACCAAATTTGTTCATGATGAAGTTAGCTTGAGTGCCTTTACCCGCGCCAGGAGCACCTAGAAGAATGATGCGCATGTTTAATCCTCTTATAAAATTATGATTTATACCGAAGCTCACTATCCCAACTTCCTAGCTCATCGTTTAGATGAACAGAAATCGTTAGGTAACCGTTGAGGTTAAGCAAAACTGCAAACAGAAGCAAAACGGTAAGTTTCGGTATAACGTTTAAAAATCATACAACTGGAACAAGTTGGATCCTAGTACCAGCTGATTAGGTCGAGCATTCTATCACATTAATATTCAATTTGGCTGAATTTACGACTAAAGAATGCATCGCCTCATTTTGTTGTGACGATAACGGTGACGTTGACCACGTTTAACATGTTTTCAACGACGTTCATTAAAAAAGCCCGCATTTGCGAGCTTTTAATTACAATTCGTGGTTTAGCCCAAAGTCGAAAGACTAACGCTTTGTTAGCAGCTCGTTGATTGCACCCAAGAATTGTGACGGATCTTCCATAGAGCCTTTCTCAGCCAGCATCGCTTGGCCAAGTAGTAGCTCAACCCAACGACCAAACGCTTGCTCATCGGCTTCGTCAGCCATTTGTTTAACAAGTGCGTGCTCTGGGTTAATTTCAAAGATGTACTTAACTTCAGGTGCAGCTTGACCTGCCGCTTCAAGAAGCTTAGCCATTTGCGTACCCATTTCGAAGTCATCCGTTACAACAACTGCAGGTGTCGTTGCGAGTTTAAACGTAGTACGAACTTCTTTAACGCGATCACCCAGGTAAGATTGAGTGCGCTCAACAACAGACTTAAACTCTTCTTCAGTCTCTTTCTGCTTCTCTTTCTCTTCTTCACCTTCAAACTTGCTTAAATCTAAGCCCGCTTTTGTGATCGATTGGAATTGTTTGCCGTCAAAGTCTGTTAGGTAGTTCATTACGTACTCATCGATGCGATCGTACATTAGCACTACTTCAATACCTTTCGCTTTAAACTGCTCCAAGTGTGGGCTGTTTTTAGCTGCTGCATAGCTATCTGCTGTCAGGTAGTAAATCTTATCTTGGCCTTCTTTCATACGCTCAACGTAAGACGCAAGGCTGATAGTTTGATCTGCAGAATCAACTTCTGTAGATGCAAAACGAAGAAGACCTGCAATCTTCTCTTTGTTCGCCATGTCTTCCGCTGGGCCTTCTTTCATTACAAGACCAAACTCTTTCCAGAATTCTAGGTACTTCTCGTTGTCATTTTTCGCCATGCGCTCAAGCATAGTAAGTACACGCTTAGTACATGCACCACGAAGAGACTGAGTTACCTTGTTATCTTGCAGGATTTCACGTGATACGTTCAGTGGTAGATCGTTTGAGTCAATCAGGCCACGTACGAAGCGCATGTAAGATGGCATGAACTGTTCAGCATCATCCATGATGAACACGCGCTGCACGTATAACTTCAAGCCGCTTTTGTGGTCACGGTTCATCATGTCCCAAGGTGCTTTAGCTGGGATATAAAGCAGGCTTGTGTAGTCGTTCTTACCTTCAACCTTGTTGTGGCTCCAGGTTAGTGGATCAGCAAAGTCGTGAGATACGTGCTTGTAAAACTCTTGGTACTCTTCTTTCTCGATGTCTGATTTGTTACGAGTCCAAAGCGCTTGAGCTTTGTTGATTTGTTCCCAGTGCTTCTCTTCGGTGTCTTTACCTTCGTCATCTTTAACTGCAGTTAAGATAGAAACTGGGATACCGATGTGATCAGAGTATTTACCAATTACTTCACGTAGACGCCATTCATTTAAGAACTCTTTACCGTCTTCACGCATATGAAGAATGATGTCTGTACCACGAGACTCTTTAGTGATGTCTTCAATGGTGTAATCACCTTCGCCCGCAGAGTGCCATTGTACGGCTTCATTGCTTGCAAGACCTGCGGCACGTGTACGAACGGTTACTGCGTCCGCAACGATGAATGCTGAGTAGAAGCCAACACCAAATTGACCGATCAACTGAGAGTCTTTGCTTTGGTCTTCAGATAACTTAGAGAAAAAGTCTGCAGTACCAGATTTCGCGATGGTACCTAAATGTTCAATAACGTTGTCGCGGCTCATGCCGATACCGTTATCAGAAATGGTTAACGTATTCGCCTCAGCGTTAAATGACAGTTTTACACCTAGATCTGCATCGCCTTGGTAAAGTTCAGCATTTGATAGCGCTTTAAAACGTAGCTTGTCCGCTGCGTCAGATGCGTTAGAGATCAGCTCACGTAAGAAGATTTCTTTATTTGAATACAGTGAGTGAATCATTAGATGAAGTAGTTGTTTTACTTCAGATTGAAAGCCACGAGTCTCTTTATTTTGCGTTGCCGTTTCGCTCATTTTTACTCCAAAACATCTATACTTTGTGTTGAAAACTATAGGGGCGGAACACGTAATGCCGCTCTGATGTTCATTAACATGAGGATGACAATTGTAAATTCAAGGTCAAAAATCATAAAAACACTGTTTTTTTGATCTGTTTTTATTATCCTTAAGCCTCATAAATATAAAAGAACATAAAAGAAGTCATGATTTGGTGAAGATTTGAATAAATTTCACCTCAGATTTGTCTATTCCGCACTCAAAATAACCCAAAGTAGAAGAATTCAATGAGCAATATCGGCACAAAGTTTATTCTCGCACAGCGGTTCGTATTCGATCCAAACAGCAACTCACTTGTTGACCAAACGAGCGACGGCGAAGTCGTGCGCCTTGGCAGCAATGAAAGCCGCATTCTCCTTATGCTGTCGGAAAGACCCAATGAAGTTATCACTCGTAACGAATTACACGAATATGTTTGGCGTGACCAAGGTTTTGAGGTTGATGACTCAAGCCTAACTCAAGCCGTTTCAACACTGCGAAAGATGCTGAAAGATTCAACGAAATCTCCAGAATTCGTTAAAACTGTGCCTAAACGCGGCTACCAATTTATCGCAACCGTTGAGCGCTCAGCACCACTGTCGTCAAATGACCAACCTGCTGCAGTTGAAATTGCCGAAAATGACGTAGAACCAAGCCTAACGTTTGCAACAGCACCTATCGCAGAAGAAGTCGTTTCTGAGACAAGCGCTCCTGAGCCTATCTCTAAACTTCAAGAGACCAATGCTGAGGTTGAGCTAACTAAAACGCCAGCAGCAACTGAAGCTAAAAACAGCAACAAGTGGTTAATTCTAGGATTGCTATTTGCCGCAGTCATGATGCCAATTCTGGTGCTGACTTTTACTAACCCGGCGGAATCTGAATTCCGTACATTAGCAGAAGTTGATGGTGTAAAGGTTCAGTCACCAATTAATCATCCAGATCTAACCAGCTGGCTTCCTGCTATTGAGAAGTGTGTATTACGTTACAACACTAATCACACTGGCATGCTGAAACCAACAGAAGTGATTGCGACAGGTGGGCAAACTAACAACTTAGCCCTCAACTACATTCACCCGCAAGAATACTCTAGCGAAAACATTACTCTAAGAATTTATGCAAACCAGTCGGATGTAGACGACATTTGTAAAGGTGGCCAGTAACATGAAATTAAAAGTATCTATTATCTTACTGGTTCTTTCTGCTTTTCTAAGTGGTTGGTTGTATTGGGGTAGTGACGCAAAAGTAGAGCGCCTACTTACCTCACATGAGTGGCAATCAAAAATGGTGACGCTGATCAGTGATACCAAGCAAGCGGATTCAATCGGCCCACTGCGTAAAGTTGAGCTGTCATCAAATGCTAAGTATCTACCAAACGGCACTTATCTGAGAATGTCGGTGGTAAGGCTATACGGCACACAAACCGCACCAGCTAACGTAATCAACATTTCAGAGACGGGGCAGTGGGATATCAACGACAACTACCTACTGGTTTCGCCAACTGAGTTTAAAGATGTTACATCGGCTCAGCGCCAAGACTTCTCTCAAGAACAACTAGAGCTTATTACTCAAGTAATCAAGATGGATGCAGAGCAAAGCCGCCGCATCGATATTGTTAACCCGAAGGCACTGCTACTGACTAGCTTAAATCACGGTTCTACCGTATTGTTTTCGAACTAACATTAGAAAGCTATTCACGATAAACCTAAAAAGGGGCATGAGGCCCCTTTTTGTTATCTTAAACTCAAAGATAAAACTCTATGGATTGGATAAATTCACTCGCCTTATTCTTTGGCTCATTAATCGCCAACACGCTTGCTTCCTTATCAGGTGGCGGTGCTGGGCTTTTACAGTTCCCACTGCTCATCTTTTTAGGGCTACCTTTTTCAGTTGCACTGGCTACCCACAAAGTCGCTAGCGTCGCTCTCGGCTTAGGTGCTGCATATACCCATATCAAGGGTGGCACGTTAAGCTGGAAAATTTGTCTCTACCTAATTATCGTCGGCAGCATTGGAGTGGTCGTTGGCGCGAATATCGTACTCATGATCCCAGATGCCATTGCACAGAAGCTGCTTGGCGCAATGATCTTAGCGCTGGGTGTTTACTCACGACTAAAGAAACAATTGGGTCAAGAAGAGCAGCTTAAAAACCGAGACATAAAAGGTTGGATAATTGGTGGGGTTGGACTGGCACTCATAGGCATCATCAACGGTTCACTCACTGCAGGATCCGGTCTGTTAGTTACCCTATTTCTAGTTCGTTGGTTTGGTTTTACTTATAAACAAGCCGTCGCGTTAACCATGATATGTGTCGGTTTGTTCTGGAATGGCATTGGAGGTATTGCCATTGTTCAAGCGGGTGCGCCAATATACTGGGTATGGTTACCCATATTACTGTTAAGTTCGTTTGTCGGCGGAAGCTTAGGGGCATTCCTCGCAAACCGTTCAAGCAATCAGCTCGTCAAAACGGCTTTCGAAATATTGACGTTTGCCGTCGGCATCAAGCTATTGCTATAGAATTTTAAAGGTTATCTATGAATACAGAGTCGAATCAAAACAGCCCAACCGTGCTGAAAGCGACAATAGCAATACACTACTGCCGTCAATGTAATTGGATGCTTCGCTCAAGTTGGTTGTGCCAGGAACTGCTTCATACCTTCAGTGAAGAGATTGAACAAGTCAGTTTACACCCAGATACCGGTGGTCGATTTGAGATCTTTTGCAATGGAATACAAATTTGGGAAAGAAAGGCGGACGGCGGCTTTCCCGAAGCGAAAGTTCTGAAGCAAAGAGTGAGAAACATCATTGCTCCAGACAGAGACCTCGGCCACGTAGATTCAAAATAAACTCATTACGGCCGGTTTTATGATTTAAAGCTGGCCGCTAACCAGTACATCGCCGTCAAGGCTGATCACTTGGAAAGTGCCATTTTCATAGATGCCATAGCTTGCTGCATGACCTTCTCGTGGGAACGTCACCGAGCTTGGGTTAAAGATGAATATGTCATCTTGGTACTCAGCAACAGGGATATGGGTGTGGCCATGAGCAATGATATCGCCCGCTTTCAGTGCTGGACGTTTCGTTGTGTTATACAAGTGACCATGAGTTAAGAAGATACGTTGGCCTGACTCTAGCAGCACCCATGAGTAGTCCATCATCATCGGGAATGAGAGCAACATCTGATCAACTTCGCTATCGCAATTACCGCGGACGGCAATGATCTCTTGGGAGAACTCGTTCAGCTTGTCTGCAACAGCCGGCGGGTTGTAGCCTTCTGGAATTGGATTTCTAGGGCCATGATTTAGGATATCACCCAGTAGGACTAAATATTGGGCACCCGAGGCTTGGTATAGCTCTAATACCTTTTCTGTTGCTGGTAGCGAACCGTGTAGGTCTGAAGCAAAAAATAATTTCACACGTACTTCTCCATAAAATTTATGGGCCTATTGTACGTACCTAACAGCTATACGTCATCTCTCACCATACCGTTGATAACAATATTATTGTAACTGACCATGCCGACGATCTTGTTATCACGAACCACAGGCGCGCGGCTAATACCAAAGCGTTCAAATAGGCGCGCACAGTACTTAACATTCATCTCGGCAGACACGCTTAACGCGGGCTTGGTCATGATTTCATAAATATTAGTACGTTCAGGGGAGCGATTCTTGGCCAATACTTTTTTGGCAATGTCGTTCATCAACACAATCCCGTATTCATCATCTTCATGACGCTTATCCACGATGATCGCTTTTACTTTGTGCTTTTTCGCCATTTCTATCGCTGCTAACACTGTGGTTAGGCCATCAATAATCACATAGGTATTGGCCATTACATCGCTTACTCGGATCTTGTCACTGGTATTCATAGCTCGTCCTCTACGACTTTAGTTAATGTCTCGACTTGATGCGCAACGCCAACCGCGTCTTCGACATCGATTTGTACTGCTATTCCTTGCCCTGATTCTTGGTCGAACTCCCCGACTTTACCTATCGTCTCTAAAATATGTCGGGCTAAATGCTCCTCAACAACAAACAGCAGCACATCTTTTTGTACCTCAAGCGTCAAACCGAAGAAGGTACGTTTTTGGTTTAGCCCCTGCCCTCTGGCATTGTTGATAACGGTGGCACCCGTCGCGCCCGCATCACGCGCCGCATCGAGTACGATGTCAGTCTTGCTCTCTTCAACAAACGCTAAGATCAATTTAAAGCGCATCTTTACTCTCCTTAGAGGTGTGTAAACGGTTTAACCATTGTGTTATCTGGGCATAACCCATCACTGAAATAATCGGAAATAAGCTAGCAAAGGCGATTAACCCAAAGCCATCGATCACCGGGTTTCTCCCAGGTACGGTTGACGCAAGCCCAAGTCCCAACGCTGTTACCAATGGCACCGTCACCGTCGATGTGGTGACACCGCCTGAATCATAAGCCAAAGGCACAATCAGTTTGGGAGCGTAAAAGGTTTGGATCACCACAACGATATAGCCAACAATGATGTAGTAATGAATAGGATCACCAGCCACAATCCGATAGCTGCCCAGCGAGATACCGATGGCAACGCCTAATGCCACGGCAATCCTCAGCCCGTTAACACTGATGCTGCCGCCAGAGACTTGATTCGCTTTAATCGCAACCGCTATTAACGAAGGCTCAGCTATCGTGGTACTAAAGCCGATACAAAACGCAAAAAGATAAACCCAGTAATAATCAAACCATGCTAGGTCTATACCTGAACTGAATTTAAATTCGGAAAGAAAAGTCGGCTCCGTCAACTGCATCGCCATGGTTTCGCCTAAAGGAAACAAAGCAAGCTCTAGCCCCATCAAGAAAAGAGACAAACCAAGAATGACGTAAAAGAACCCTATCAAGACTTTGGGCAGGTTGTTGACTGGCCTACGTAGCACCGCTAATTGAAAACCAAAGATGATCACCGCAATCGGAATCACATCTATCACAGTGCCGAGAAAGGTGTCGATAAACTGTTGAGCACTGATCATGTCACCACCATTCCATAAACCATGACAAACATCATCGGCAACAGTGAAGCAAACGCGATCAACCCAAAGCCATCAATCATGGGATTACGACCTTTAATGGCCGAAGCCAACCCCACACCTAATGCCGTTACCAAAGGAACAGTGATGGTTGATGTTGTGACACCGCCAGAGTCATACGCGATCCCGATGATGTTTTCGGGTGCAAAGGCAGTGAGCACCACCACACCAATATAGCCACCGATTATCATGTACTGGATTGGCCAACCTTTTAAGATCCGAAGTACCCCAAGCAATATTGCGATGCCTACCGACAATGCAACGGTGAAGCGCAGACCATCGGCATATTCTTCCATCTCATCATTAGAATTGGGTATCACACCGCCCTCAGCTGCCACTTCTGCCGCTTCGTCTGCAACCGCCGTTAACGCAGGCTCCGCTATGGTAGTGCCGAATCCCAGACAAAAAGCGAAGATCAATAACCAGAATACACTACCCTTGCGGGCAAAAGCTTGCGCCATAGATTCGCCGATCGGGAAGAGCCCCATTTCAAGTCCGAAAATAAAGAAGGTAAGCCCGAAAACCACCAGCACTAAACCCGCCAAAATAGACAGCAGATGCGGAAGCGGCTCTTGTAAAACAGCAAGCTGGAAGAACGCGATCACCGCAACAATAGGCAGTAGATCACGAAGGCTACCTAACATAGCTCGAAACAAAGCTAGCACTGCCGTCATCGCAACTCCCTGTCATCAATAATTACGTTTGATTATCTATCAGCAATAATCATGGCAAATCCTTATTATTTCTAATGTGATAAACATTACGCAGTTGGTAACATATGTGAGTAAAATCTCTTAACTGTGATAACGATACACTTCTCTAAACTAATGAATTAAATTTCACTATTTAGCGAATCGTTGGAGAGGTCATTTAGGCATCATACGATTGAAACCAACTGATCGTTATAGTGATTTTTTCGTATTGGTTGGCGATTAAAAACAAGCCATGTCTATAATTATGTTTAATAAGGAGATTGGTATGAAGATATTGTTAACTGGTGGTACTGGATTTATTGGCTCTGAATTGATCAAGAGTTTGAACACTGACGACGTTACATTGCTCACGCGAACCCCTGAAAAAGCGAAACAATGCCTAAGCCACCTGAACCAAAACAACCTTCATTATATCCAATCCCTTGATGAGCTGAATGACCTCAACGATTACGATGCAGTGATAAACCTCGCTGGTGAACCTATTGCAGACAAACGCTGGAGTGATGAGCAAAAAGAGAGGATCTGTAGCAGCCGCTGGCTGATCACAGAGAAGATCGTTGAACTCATTCAAGCAAGCACAACACCACCTGAAGTATTTATCAGCGGCTCTGCCGTCGGCTACTATGGCGACCAGCAACAACACCCATTTGATGAATCACTGCAAGTCGAAGATGAGAGCTTCCCTCATAAAGTCTGTGCTCATTGGGAAGAGATAGCTAAACGAGCTGAATCGGATAAAACTCGCGTTATTCTATTAAGAACAGGTATTGTTTTGGGTGAGAATGGTGGTGCACTCAAAAAAATGCTGATGCCTTACAAGCTTGGCGTTGGCGGTCCATTAGGGTCCGGTAAGCAGTACATGCCTTGGATTCACATGCTCGACATGGTCAGAGCCATCAATCACTTGTTGTCACTCCCCCACGCTCAAGGTGAATTCAACATGTGCGCTCCGCACCCTGTGACTAACAAGCAGTTCAGTAGCACCCTAGCGAAACAATTGCGCCGCCCTCACTTCTTATTCACTCCAAAATGGGCGATGTCGCTACTGATGGGCGAGTCGTCTTGTTTGCTGTTCGACAGCATTCGTTCCAAGCCTAAGAAGTTAACGGAAATGGGCTTTATATTTAGTTACTCAAGAATCGAGCCTGCATTAAAAAACTTGTTACAACATCAAGACTAATTCTTTACTCTAAGAGCAAAGAAGCTCTGATAAAGGATTAAGTGTGAACAAGTCGATTCTCATCACTGGTTGCTCAACTGGCATTGGCTACACCTGTGCTCACGCACTCCACAAACGCGGTTTTCATGTCATCGCATCTTGCCGCGACCCACTAGATGTTCAACGTCTTCAAGAAGAAGGTCTCACCTGTATTCAGTTGGACCTTGCCAACAAGGAAAGTATTGAGAACGGAGCGAAACAAGCCATCGAGCTAGCAGCAAATGGACTGTATGGCCTGTTCAATAATGGGGCTTATGGTCAGGCTGGTGCTTTAGAAGATCTACCGACGCAAGGGCTAAGAGAACAGTTCGAAACCAACTTCTTTGGTTGGCACCACCTCGTTTGCCAGATCCTGCCTCATATGCGAGAGCGTGGTGAAGGGCGTATTATCCAAAACAGTTCGGTACTCGGCTTTGCTGCGATGAAATATCGTGGTGCGTATAACGCATCAAAGTTCGCAATTGAAGGTTGGACAGATACTCTGCGTTTAGAGCTGCATGGCAGTGGCATACACATTTCATTACTCCAACCCGGTCCAATCGAAACCCAATTTCGAACCAACGCCTTAAAAGCTTTCAATAAGTGGATTAACATAGAAGGCAGTGTTCATCAAAATGCTTACCAACAACAAAAAGACCGACTTGAGAAAGAGTCATCGAATAACGCGTTTGTTTTGCCTGCCGAAAGTTGTATCGAACCTGTTTATCACGCGCTCACCGCCGATAAACCCAAGCTAAGGTACAGAGTAACCACTCCTACTAAAGTGTTCGCTGTATTGAAAAGATTACTGCCGAGCCGTTTGCTAGACCCTATTCTCAGAAAAGCCGCATAAATTACTAACTTTGAATGAACAGTCGCAAACTTTAATGTAACGATGTAATTTATTCGTAACAATAAGATGTCATGATTTAGCCTATCTCATCAGTTATCCCCAATTGATGGACTAACCCTTTGGATACTTCATGACTTTAAACCGCCTTAATTTGGTAGGTCTGAGTCTGGCAATTACGTTGTTTATTCTGTTTTGAGTATCTTACGTAATACCTCACTGACCACCTCACTGAGAACGCTGTGTCTTCCATGTTGAGCTAACAACTTTATCAACATTGGAGCATGGCGTTTTTCTATTTTTGCTTCTTTTTATCCTAGATACCCCAGTTAGATCTTGAAGTTACCCGCTTATCACCCCATATTTGCAACGTATCCCCAAACAAATCTCAAGGAACGTAAATGCAATCTCCGCATATTGTTGAACTTAATGAGCAGAACTTTCGTCAAGTACTAGAAAGTTCGATGCAGACCCCTGTCCTCATCCATTTTTGGGCACCAATGAGCCAAGAGAGTGCTCAAGTCATTCCTGAACTACAGACCTTAACTCAGCAATACAATGGTGCATTCACGCTCGCACTATTAAATTGCGAACAAGAGCAAGCCATTGCTAGCCAATTTGGTGTTCAAGCACTGCCTACTATTGCACTGTTTGTTAACGGTCAACCTGTCGATGGCCTAGGTGGTCCGCAGCGCATTGAAGCAATTGTGGAAATGCTTGGCAAACACCTGCCAAGCCAAGATGAATTGGCGCTACGCCAAGCACTTGAGCAAATGCAAGCTGGTGAGCACACTCAAGCTTTAGCGGCTATGCAGCAGCTTCCGGTAGAACTAACGAACAAAGGTGAAGTTAAACTGGCCATTGCAGAGTGCCTACTAGAAACCCAGCAATTTGACCTTGCAGAGGCTCAATTGGCAACAATTCCACTCGAGTACCAAGACAACTACTACAAAGGCTTAGTCGCCAAGCTTGAACTTCATAAGCAAGCAGCCGATAGCCCAGAGATCCAAGCATTAGAAGCGGCGCTTAAACAAAATCCAAGCGATGCGAAAACCGCATCAGAATTGGCACTGCAATACCATCAAGTAAACCGCAGTGAAGAAGCAATGGACCTACTGTGGTCTTTCCTAGTCAAAGACCTCAATGCTCTTGATGGAGACATGAAAAAAGAGTTCATGGATATTCTAAGTGCACTTGGACAAGGCAACCCTGTTGCTAGCAAGTACCGTCGCCAGCTTTACTCTCTACTTTACTAATCAGGTTCCTGATACCTATACAGTAAGTAATCAAATACAAATTCAACAAAGCAACTCATAAGCTTTTTGAATGCAAAACTCATAATGGGCCATAAAATCAATGTTTTATGGCCCATTTCTCATTTATAAATTTGCCCCCACTTTAAATATGCGCCAGTATGAGTAATAAACGATTCAAAACTTAAACTTGCAAAGGACTTTGTATGCCTATTGATACCTTGATTACTATTGGCGTCTTTACTGTCGTCGCGTTGCTCTTTATCTTCGCAGGCGTAAAAACCGTTCCACAGGGCAACAACTGGACTGTAGAACGCTTCGGGCGCTATACACATACGCTAAAACCAGGCCTTAACTTAATCATCCCATTTATTGATAAAATCGGTCAGCGAATCAATATGATGGAGCGGGTTCTTGATATACCCGCGCAAGAAGTTATCTCTAAAGACAATGCCAATGTAGTTATTGATGCGGTGTGTTTTGTACAAGTAATCGATGCTGCAAGAGCTGCGTATGAAGTCAACGACCTCGAGCACGCGATTCGTAACCTAACGTTGACTAACATCCGTACGGTACTTGGTTCAATGGAACTTGATGAGATGCTAAGTCAACGTGACATGATCAACACCAAGCTTCTTAACATCGTGGATGAAGCCACCAACCCTTGGGGCGTAAAGGTTACCCGTATCGAAATTAAAGACGTGCAGCCACCAGCAGACCTAACTGCAGCGATGAATGCTCAGATGAAAGCGGAACGTAACAAGCGTGCCGATATCTTAGAAGCAGAAGGCGTAAGACAAGCAGAGATCCTTAAAGCTGAAGGTCACAAGCAATCAGAAATTCTAAAAGCTGAAGGTGAAAAGCAAGCTGCAATACTTCAAGCAGAAGCACGTGAACGTGCGGCAGAAGCCGAGGCAAAAGCAACAGAAATGGTATCGACCGCAATTGCTCAGGGTGACATGCAAGCCGTGAACTACTTTATTGCACAAGGCTATACCGAAGCATTGAAGTCAATTGGACAAGCAGAAAACGGTAAGATAATCATGCTACCACTTGAAGCGACTGGCCTAATGGGCTCTGTTGCGGGTATCGCAGAGATGTTCACACATAAGAATGATACAAATAGTAAGGACTAACTTATGGTCGAATTACTAGAACAAGTAAACCACTGGCATTGGCTAGCGTTTGGTCTAGTATTGCTTGCACTTGAACTGGTTGGAACTGCTGGTTACTTTTTGTGGATTGGTATCTCAGCCATGTTGGTCGGCGCCCTTTTGGGAGCTCTACCAATCGGTTGGCAGATGCAATGGCTATCTTTTGCTAGCTTCTCATTAATCACTACTTGGCTATGGTGGAGAAGACAACTATCTAGTGATAAACAGTCAGATTCAAATAGAGAGCTCAACCAAAGAGAAAAGCAGCTGGTAGGTCGGACGCTAATCCTTAGTGAAGACGTAAAGAAAGGTAGCTGTCGTATTAAATTCGGAGACTCTTCTTGGTCAGCGAAAGCTAGTCAAGATATTCCATCTGGCACAGAAATAAAGATTGTTGCTTTAGACGGAATAGTTCTAATAATAGAACCTTTATGATTTTTGAATATAATAAGCCTGCATTTTCAATAAATGCAGGCTTTTTTCATTTTCATTCATCAATAATATTTTAAATATCATTATGATAGATTTAATTGATAATAAAATAAGTTCTTATTTCATAAAGCTAAAAAATTTGAATGAATCCAAAAGGCATAAGAAAGCCAAGTTTGTTAGCCAAAATACATATGAATAGTTCGCCTCACTATCGCTTAATTATAATTATTAAAAATGTTAAGTCCGTCAAATTTTTGAAATTTTCTTCACCTTGTCCATACTTTCACTTATCTCAATCGGAGATAAAACTAATGGAGTTTGTATGAGACATTTTCTAATCATTGTTACGGCTATTTTTAGCTTATCATTCGGAAGCGCTCTAGCGAGCAGTCAATCACCTGGTAACGGTAATATGGGACCTATTGTTAAGTGTTCAGATGGTAACGCGGTCACTCATGTACCACTACTGATCTGTAAACATTACGGCGGAAAAGTGCTGTGATAGGTAGGTAAGTCAGGCTAGCAATATCATTTACAGCCTGACTAATATTTATTACTGAAATGGTCTAAGTACGGCCGGATAAATTGTTTAAGATAGGACAATCCGTAGAAGCATCACCAGGGCAGTCATGTACCCACGATTGCAATTGGGCCTTCATTTTATTGAGCTCCGCAAGCTTCAATTCTATTTCATCTAACTTCTGAGTCGCTTTCTGTTTTACTTCAAAGCTCTGTCTATTGGGGTTCATGGCTAACTCAACTAAGGATTTACACTCATCAAGTGTGAACCCAACCATTTTTGCTCTGAGCACGAACTCTAGCTGCTCGATATGAATCTCACCGTATTGCCTGTAGCCATTTTCTGAACGATGTGGAGGGCTCATCATGCCTTTACTTTCGTAAAAACGAATGGATTTCGCTGTTGTACCAACACGTTTAGCTACTTCACCAATATTCACAATATTACCTGTAAGCTTAAAATGAAAAACCGCAGTACTGCTGTTATACAATACTGCGGTTGAAAAACATAGTTTGGAGCTTAGGTTAAAGGCTTACTCTTGCTCTAATAACCAAATCATCGTCTGAGATTTTTCTTCTCTATCTAGTTTGTTAAACCAGTAAGAAACCATTTCGATCTCTTTAGAGCCTTCTAATGGTGCTGGGTTCGCATTCTTACGATTCTTGAATGCCCAATCTGTCACTGCAGATTGCTCTTCTTTAGTTGCTTCACCATACCAGTAATTCACCATCTCTTGCGCTTGCGATGCTTTTGGCTCTTCAGCAACTACTGCTGCTACTGGAACAGCCGCGACTGGAGCAACCGCAATAGCTGTATGATTATTTGCACCGTTATAAATTGTGTCGATGTACGCTTTCGGCACGATAAAAGTCGTACTCATTACTGAGTTTTGGCCTTCAAGCGTAAATTCTAAATTCTTTTCTCTTGCTTGCTGAATATCAGCATCACTTAGTGGAAATTTAATATATTGAGTCTTAGTACAGTGCTCGCTGCAGCTTTCTCTTGGTACTTGTCTTTCTTCTAGTTCTATCGTCTTGCCAAAAAAACTAACCGTTTCGTACTCTTTATAACTTTGGAAGTAACTCACGTCCATAGTAATTGAAGATTCTGGGGCTGTATTCGGTGTTACTTCTTTATTGTATGTAAAGTAAAGCGACGACTTGAGAATGTCTGCGCCTACATTTGCTCTATTTTCTGCTACGTAAGATTGACCGGTTACTTTAATGTAACCACCTTTGGGCTGTACATCAGCAACTGAGTCTGCAAAATTACTTTGTGAATCGAGTGAACTACAAGCTCCCAAAAATAATGATAATACGACTACACTAACTTTATTCATTATGACTAATTCCTTATGTTCACTATGGAAAAACGCTGGCAAACAAAATTTACCAGCGTTTTGATTTTTATCTAACTGTTTAAGCTAAAGATTCTAGCTTAGAAACCGTATTCAAGACCAACGCGAGTTACGATATCTGTATCAGCGTCACCAACTGTACGACCCGCTACACGTAGGTAAGGTACGAAACCGTTATGAACTGCCATTAGCTGACCAGAGATAGTGTTGCTGTCTGAATCTGCGTCTTTAGAACCATTTGTTTCAGACTCAAGGTTAGCTGCGTAACCTAGTTTGAAACCGATTGGACCGTTCCAGTATTGACCGATGATAGAGTAAGAGTCTTGAGTTACTTTACGAATACCGTTGTCTAGCTCTTCGCCTTTATATGCTGCAGCGAAACCGAAACCTGCTGGTAGGCTAGCTTCGAAACCAACAATGTATGCGAATGTATCATCATCGTAACCAGCGACTTCAGGAGCCTGTTCTGGGTTACCGTTTTCATCAAAAGACCAATCACCACCAGACGCGGCAACGACACGAGTACCAGATTCAACTGCACCCATTAATGTTACTTTCTCGAAGCTGTACTTAGCACTTGCGCCAACAAAGTTTGCGTCACGAGTTGCTGCGCCACCACCGTTGTCGTTATCGTCACGACCAACAGAAGCTGCAAAAGAGAAACCGCCAAATTTAGCTGAATCGTAACGAACTTGGTTAGATTGACGATCGTAGTGACCGTTGATGCCGCCCCAATCGAATACAGAACCTAGACCAGGGTTAGAGAATGGCCAGTCGACGATTTCGTATAGTGGAGTCAGAACACGACCAACACGTAGGTTACCCCAAGAGCCAGAAGCACCGATGAAAGTATCACGGAAACCTAGCACACCACCTGAAACACCACCGTGAGACCAGTCTGTGCTATCTACGTAACCAGATTCGATCTGCATTGTGATTAATACATCATCAAACATATCTTTATGAGCACGGAAGCCGATACGAGATTCGTTCTCTACAGCGTAACCAGTACTAGAGTCGTTGTTATCAGTTGTGTTGTAGTTAACTAGAGAGATAGCTGCAACACCGTATACGTCAACGTTGAAGTCAGAGTTGATACCAACTTCTTTCGCCATTACGCCTGTCGATAAAAGTGCAACGGATGCACCTAGTAGAGTACGTTTGAAAATTTTGTTTTCCATGGAATAAAACTCCTAAAAATGGATATAGCTGTTTGAATATTCCCCACCTAAAGTTGGCCGCCGTAGAGAGAAATACCTTTTCTTGTTTGAGAATCCTTAACGCTGAATTCTCTATTTCCTTTCTGGGTATACACATCGTGCATCCATGGCATTAAGACTAACTTCGCCCTCAAAAAGATCAATGAGAACTTAATTTTCATCTAAAAAAATATGAGTTGGTGCAAATTTACCATGTACTTAGTGATCCAGATCGATAAATTAGAAAGGCCACACACAACAACAAATAAACCCATATAAAACAGCAACTTAAGAAAAGCTTGCTTTTATAAAAATAGATATAACTCGCATTTCTGATACAACTAGAACGCTATTTCATTAATGTTGAGCACCGTCACTGTCCTGATTTTGTAGTTCGTATAGGAACAAAATTCTCAACAATTAAAAAGCCACCATTTTTATAGCAAACACAAAAAAGGCACTCCCTTGAAAGGAGTGCCTTTGAGCTTTTTTTACCTGAATTTACTTACGAAAGAAGAGCAATTAGATCTTCTTCGGTTCTTATTTCGATACCTAAATCTTGTGCTTTGGTTAATTTAGAACCTGCCGCTTCTCCGGCAAATAGGATATCGGTTTTCTTAGATACGCTGCCTGTTACTTTGGCTCCTAACGCTTGAAGTGCCGCTTTCGCTTCACTTCGGCCCAATTGAGACAGCGAACCCGTTAGCACAACCACTTTACCCTCTAGAGGTAATTCTTGGTCATCTGGCGCATCTTCAATTACAGGCCAGTTCACACCCAGTTCGATAAGCTGTTCAACGACCGCTCGGTTTTTCTCTTGTGAGAAGAAAGCCGTAATATGACTAGCAACAATATCACCAATATCGGACACCTCAACGAGCTGCTCATGAGTTGCCGCTTGTACTAGCTCTAATGTCTTGAAATGCTGCGCTAAGTTCATCGCTGTCGCTTCACCGACTTCACGAATACCAAGTGAATAAAGGAAACGCGCTAACGTCGTATCTTTCGCTTTATTCAACGCGCTCACCACGTTTTGAGCCGATTTAGGCCCCATACGGTCAAGCACCGTAATCACACCTGCACTGAGTTTAAATAGATCTGCTGGTGTTTCGACCATCTCGCGATCGACAAGCTGCTCTATGACTTTCACGCCAAGACCATCAACATCAAGCGCCTTTCTAGATACAAAGTGCTTAAGCGCTTCTTTACGTTGAGCTTGACACACCAAACCGCCTGTACAACGCGCTACAGCTTCGCCTTCTACACGCTCGACCGCAGAACTACATACAGGGCATGCATCAGGGAAAACAATGTCTTTAGCCGTCTCAGGGCGACGGTCTTGTACAACCGCAACAATCTGTGGAATCACGTCGCCAGCACGGCGGATAATGACGCTATCACCAACCTTGACACCCAAACGAGCAATCTCATCGGCGTTATGCAGCGTGGCATTGCTTACCGTTACACCGCCGACAAAGATAGGTTCTAGTTTAGCCACCGGCGTAATAGCGCCGGTACGGCCCACCTGAAACTCAACGTCGTTTAACAGAGTGATCTCTTCTTGAGCCGGGAACTTATAGGCAATCGCCCAGCGAGGTGCTCTAGCAACAAAGCCAAGCACTTCTTGCGCCGCAATATCATCGACTTTAATCACCACACCATCGATCTCGTAAGCCAAATCATCACGACGAGTCATAATGTCTTGATAATATGCCTTTACGTCTTCAAGTGAACTAAGTTGCTTCGTCTCAGGACACATTGGCAGTCCCCAGCCTTTTAGCTGTAAGAAACGTTGGTAATGGCTACTTGAGAGCTCTGCACCTTCAACCACACCTACGCTGTAAGCATAGAAAGCTAATGGGCGTTTTGCGGTAATACGAGAGTCCAGCTGACGCAAGCTACCTGCTGCGGCATTACGTGGGTTTACAAAGACTTTCTCACCTTTCTTCAGCGCAATTTCGTTCAGTTTATCGAAGCCGGCTTTTGGCATGAACACTTCACCACGGACTTCGATACGTTCTGGCCAACCTTCACCTTGTAGCTTAAGTGGAATCGAACTGATGGTACGTACGTTTTCAGTAATGTTCTCACCCGTCGCGCCATCACCACGAGTCGCTGCTTGAACTAATGTCCCATTCACGTAAAGCAAGCTCACAGCGAGGCCATCGAGTTTAGGCTCACAACAGAAAGTCTTAAGATTCGCGGTTGGTGCTCTATCGGACATACGCTTATTAAACGCATCCAAGTCTTCATCAGAGAATGCATTATCCAGAGAAAGCATTGGGATCTCGTGAGTCACTTGTGTGAAGCCATCTAGTGGCTGACCCCCAACACGTTGGCTCGGTGAGTCCACGGTTATGAGCTCTGGATTTTCTTCTTCGATCTTTAGCAACTGTTGCATTAATCGATCGTACTCAACATCAGGGATCTCTGGGCTATCTTCTACGTAATAACGAACGGCATGATAGTGCAGAGTTTCTCTTAACTGCTCTAAGGTCACTTGAATCGATTCTTTCATATCATTCTCTGTCGTGATTGAAATATCAAAAAGGGCTCCCTTAGGAGCCCTTTTCTATAAATATAGATTATTTACTAGGCTAAACAATATGGCTAAGCGTTCGCTGCCGACATGAAGTCTCTAATCTGTTTGCGGTAGTCTGATAAACGGTTTGGTGTCATTAGGTTGCGTGATTCATCCAGAACGTTTCCGCCCATATCATCAGCAATCTTCTGTGCTGCACTCAACATCACATTGAAGTTTTGATCAGCTTGACCATAGCATGGCAATGTCATGAAGAACGAAATACCTTTAGTCGTAAAGTCAGCTGGATCATCATGCTCTAAAGTACCAGGCTGCATCATATTTGCGACACTGAAGATAACCTTAGGCTCATCAGCTGATTGTGCAAAGCAGTGGTAAATAGACATCTCACCGTAAGTTAAGCCATTGTTCTCAATGCTGCGGAAAAGTTCAGTACCAACAAATGGGATCTCTCCAGCACAGTGAACATTAAGGACAATCACCTCTAAGCCTAACTCTTCATCTTGCTTTGTTTCTTCAACGGGAGCTGCTGCTTGTGGAGCAACACTCTCTTTTGCTGCGAATGGTTCACTTGCAGTAAAAGTTTGTTGTGAAGCCATTGGCTCACTTGCGACTATAGGCTCTTCAACTTGTTCAGCTGCAACTTCTTCAAAAGAACCGTACTGCTCTTTAAAACCTGCATGGCTTTCTTTTTGCTCATCGGTCAGTTCGAAGCTAGGAACCTCTGGTTCTACCGCTTGTTCAACATGTTCCGGTTCGCTATCAACCTTAATAGGGTCTTCAACACTGAAAGAAGGCAAATCATTCAACTCAATATCGTCTTGTTGCTCTTCTTTTGGTTGTGGTGCTGTAAGCGGATCAGAATCGATCAGCGGATCAGCCGCAGACGGCGATACTGCAAAATCCGGCTCTTTACGCTCTTTTCGGATTATCTCAAAATCATCTTCTGGGGCGAATGAACGGTTTGGGATGGTTTCAGCATCGTCTAAGCTATCATTGTCTAGCTTGCCAAGTGGCTTATCTCCAAACTTTGCTTTCCCTTCTTTTTTACTCGTCCACAAACCGTGGAACAATAATGCGGCGATAGCTAATGCGCCAACAATAATGAGTACAAATCGCAATTCCTGCATTTTTCGCTCTCAGCTTTCTTAGTCAACTAGCGGGAAGACGCTGTCACTAAGTTGGGTTAATTTGACCAATCTCACTACTCTATCAAAAGTAGCCACTGTTTTAGAACAACTTAATACAATTAGTTCCTTAGATGGTGTGATTTTCGCCACGCTTTTTTTCTTAATTTCGGTCGAGTACACTAGACGTGTTTGCTATTTAACCAAATTCACATGTAACCTTAATTAAATATGACTATTGAATCTGTTCCCCGCTCTGGCTTTGGCTATTTTGTTTTCGGTATAAAGATCGCGTTGTCTCCGAGCATTCGCAAATTTGTACTGCTTCCTCTTCTTGCTAACGTGTTACTCGTTGGCGGCGCGCTTTTTTATATCTTCTCGAATCTAAACACTTGGATTGAAGGTTGGATGGAAGGTCTACCGAGCTTCTTATCTTGGTTGTCATATGTTTTGTGGCCATTATTGGTATTAACCGTTTTGGCGACCTTTTCATATTTCTTCAGCACACTCGCCAATTTCATTGCTGCTCCTTTCAACGGACTACTCTCAGAAAAAGTCGAAGAGCTGCTTAGCGGTAAAAAAGTCAATGACGATGGTTTGCTCGATGTTTTAAAAGATACTCCGCGCATTTTAGCAAGAGAATGGCGCAAGCTTGTCTACGTTCTGCCAAAAGCGATCGGTTTATTCCTACTTTTATTGATTCCGGCACTCGGTCAAACCGTTGCGCCGTTTTTATGGTTCATCTTCACCGCATGGATGCTAGCGATTCAATACGCCGACTACCCATTCGACAACCATAAAATCAAATTTGATGACATGAGAAATAATTTGAAACAAAAACAAGGTAAGAGCTATAGCTTTGGTGCACTTGTTTCTGTGTTTACTACCATTCCCGTTCTCAACCTTATTGTAATGCCGGTTGCTGTGTGTGGTGCAACTGCAATGTGGGTTGCTGAATTTAAAGACCTAGCTCTACGCTCTCGCTAATTCTTCCCTCTGTATTCGCCTATCTATTTGAAGTTCTGATTTCACTGTAGATAGGCGTCAATTCTGCTACATATCTATATGATATAACTTTTTAATCCTTTTACCTTTTTTTCAACTTGTTTAATCTAAATTCAAGCTAAACAAACATCGAAAGACACTAGACGGTAAAGTGATTGATATACATACGTTTAGTGCTGTCATTAAATGAAGGAATATCGCATGAGCAAGATCTACGAAGACAACACCCTAACGATTGGTAATACACCTCTAGTCCGCCTAAACAAAGTAAGCAAAGGTAACGTCCTAGCTAAGATCGAAGCTCGTAACCCTAGCTTCAGTGTTAAGTGTCGTATCGGTTCGAATATGATCTGGGAAGCAGAAAAAGCAGGTACCCTTAAGCCAGGTATCGAACTTGTCGAGCCAACCAGTGGTAATACAGGTGTTGCACTGGCGTTCGTAGCAGCAGCACGCGGTTACAAACTTACGCTAACGATGCCGGAGTCAATGAGCTTAGAACGTCGTAAGCTGCTTAAAGCACTGGGCGCAAATCTAGTTCTAACTGAAGCACCAAAAGGCATGAATGGCGCGATTGCTAAAGCAGAAGAAATTGTTGCTTCAGACCCAGACAAATACCTATTACTACAACAATTCAACAACCCAGCTAACCCACAAATTCACGAGCAAACAACCGGTCCTGAAATCTGGGAAGCAACAGACGGCGAAATTGACGTGTTTGTAGCTGGTGTAGGTACAGGCGGTACTATTACTGGTACAAGTCGTTACATTAAAGGTGAAAAAGGCAAAGCCATCACTTCTGTAGCAGTAGAACCAGCAGAATCTCCAGTAATCGCACAGGCGCTTGCAGGCGAAGAAATCAAACCAGCTCCGCACAAAATCCAAGGTATCGGCGCAGGTTTCATCCCTGGAAACTTAGATTTAGAACTTATCGACCGCGTCGAGTCAGTAACTTCTGAAGAAGCAATTGAAATGGCTCAGCGACTAATGAAGGAAGAAGGTATTCTTGCAGGTATCTCTTCTGGCGCAGCAGTAGTTGCAGCAAACAGAATTGCTGAACTACCTGAATTTGCAGGAAAAACTATTGTAACCGTACTTCCAAGCTCTGGTGAGCGTTACCTAAGTACAGCTCTATTTGCAGGTATCTTTACGGAAAAAGAGAACCAACAATAATATGTGGTCAAATCAATTTTTCGTCCAAAAAAGCCCCGTTTAGGGGCTTTTTTGTTGATCCCTGCCCCACCTTTGGTAATATCGGGTCTGTTTTATTTTTCGCTTCAAAATAAAAGAAGCAATAAACAGATTCTGAAGGTCGTGAGTCCTCAACAAAAGATGACCATGGCTGGATAAAAATTTATAACCAGTCTAAGTTCTAACACGAACATGGCGTACTAGCCTCTAGCGCATTTGGGCTAAAGCAGTTAAGCTAAACTGGTTACAAACTTACAAAAAATAAATTAATTGGGGTATATAAAATGTACGAGAAGCAAGTAGAAATCACAGCAGAAAACGGTCTTCACACTCGTCCAGCTGCACAGTTCGTTAAAGAAGCAAAATCTTTCGACGCTGACATCACAGTGACTTCTAACGGCAAAAGCGCTAGCGCGAAAAGCCTGTTCAAACTACAAACTTTAGGCCTAGTAAAAGGTACTAACGTAACTATTTCAGCTGAAGGTCCTCAAGCTCAGCAAGCAGTTGACCACCTAGTTGCTCTTATGGATCAACTACACTAATACGGTCTCCTTCTTTCAAAGCCATTTTGCATAGCAAAGTGGCTTTGTTCGAAATAGATAGGAATAAGCGCGACATTAGTCGACGACTTAAAGTCACACACTCTCCCGTTTACAGTTGAACAACTAAGGTAAGGCTATGATTTCAGGCATCCTAGCATCTCCTGGTATTGCTTTTGGTAAAGCACTACTACTTCAAGAAGATGAAATTGTCCTAAACACTCAATCTATCTCTGACGACCAAGTTGAAGCAGAAGTACAGCGTTTCTTTGACGCTCGTAACAAATCAGCTCAACAACTTGAAGTTGTTAAGCAAAAAGCACTTGAAACTTTTGGCGAAGAAAAAGAAGCAATCTTTGAAGGCCACATCATGCTGCTTGAAGATGAAGAGCTAGAAGAAGAGATTTTAGCACTCATCAAGAAAGAAAAAATGCACGCAGACAACGCGATCCACACTGTGATCGAAGAGCAAGCTTGTGCGCTTGAATCTCTTGATGATGAGTACCTAAAAGAACGTGCAACTGATATCCGTGATATCGGTACTCGTTTCGTTAAAAACGCACTAGGCATCAACATTGTGTCTCTATCAGACATCAGTGAAGAAGTTATCCTAGTAGCTTACGACCTAACGCCATCTGAAACTGCACAAATCAACCTAGACTACGTTCTTGGTTTCGCTTGTGACATCGGCGGTCGTACATCTCACACTTCAATCATGGCACGTTCTCTTGAGCTTCCAGCTATCGTTGGTACTAACGATATCACTAAGCAAGTTAAGAACGGCGACATGCTTGTGCTAGACGCGATGAACAACAAGATCATCATCAACCCTTCTGAAGCTGAACTAGCAGAAGCTAAGAAAATCAAAGCAGATTTCGAAGCAGAAGCGGCTGAACTAGCAAAACTAAAAGATTTACATGCTGAAACTCTAGACGGTCACCGTGTAGAAGTTTGCGGTAACATCGGTACAGTAAAAGACTGTGACGGTATCCTGCGTAATGGCGGTGAAGGCGTTGGTCTGTACCGTACTGAATTCCTATTTATGGACCGTGACGCACTTCCTACTGAAGAAGAGCAATACGTTGCTTACAAAGAAGTAGCTGAAGCAATGAACGGTGAGTCAGTGATCATCCGTACTATGGATATCGGTGGCGATAAAGATCTACCATACATGGATCTTCCACAAGAGATGAACCCGTTCCTAGGCTGGCGTGCAGTACGTATTAGCTTGGATCGTCGTGAAATCCTACGTGACCAACTACGTGGTATCCTGCGTGCATCTGCACACGGTAAACTACGCATCATGTTCCCAATGATCATTTCTGTTGAAGAGATCCGTGAACTGAAGAAAGCAATCGAAGAGTACAAAGCTGAACTTCGCGCTGAAGGCCTAGCTTTCGATGAAAACATCGAAATCGGCGTAATGGTTGAGACTCCAGCAGCAGCTGCAATCGCACACCACCTAGCGAAAGAAGTATCTTTCTTCTCTATCGGTACTAACGACCTAACGCAATACACTCTTGCGGTAGACCGTGGTAACGAAATGATTTCTCACCTATACAACCCGCTATCTCCTGCTGTTCTTACAGTAATCAAGCAAGTGATCGACGCATCACACGCTGAAGGTAAGTGGACTGGTATGTGTGGTGAGCTTGCTGGTGATGAGCGTGCAACACTGCTTCTTCTTGGTATGGGCCTAGATGAGTTCTCTATGAGCGGCATCTCTATCCCTAAAGTTAAGAAAGTAATCCGTAACTCTAACTTCGCAGAAGTTAAAGCTATGGCTGACGAAGCACTATCTCTACCTACAGCTGCTGAAATTGAAGCTTGCGTAGAAAAATTCATCGCTGAGAAATCTCAGTAATCGCCAAATTCTTAATAGAGTTAGACGGCTAAAAATAGTCGTCTAATTTGTTAGATTGGTATAGTATATTCTACAGAATAAAACTAAACGTTAGGAGCATGACACAATGGGTCTGTTTGACAAACTGAAAAAGCTTGTATCTGATGACAGCGCTGATGCTGGTGCAATCGAAATCATCGCACCTCTTTCTGGTGAAATCGTAAACATCGAAGATGTGCCAGATGTAGTTTTCGCTGAGAAAATCGTTGGTGACGGCATCGCGATCAAACCAGCTGGCGACAAAATGGTAGCTCCAGTTAACGGTACTATCGGTAAGATCTTCGAAACTAACCACGCATTCTCTATCGAGTCTGACGACGGTGTTGAGCTTTTCGTTCACTTCGGTATCGATACTGTTGAACTTAAAGGCGAAGGCTTCACTCGCGTAGCTGAAGAAGGTCAATCTGTTAAAGCTGGTGACACTATCATCACTTTCGACCTAGCGCTTCTAGAAGAGAAAGCGAAATCTACGCTTACTCCAGTTGTTATCTCTAACATGGACGAAATCAAAGAGCTGAACAAGCTTTCTGGTTCTGTAACTGTTGGTGAAACTCCAGTTCTTAAAGTAACTAAGTAATCTCGATTACTTATCTGCTTTAATAAAAACGCTACCTAAGGGTGGCGTTTTTTGTGCCTGCTGTATTTGCATGTCAGGTGCAAATTACTTTGTCCTTCTGAGTTAGTACCCCCTCCTCTTTTGCAGCATCCTTTCACGAATATAGATCCCTGATATCTCGCTCGACTCGATTCTGGGATGACGGAAGTTCGATTGACCTGATTTACTTATAAGCTCCTTTTATCTTCGACGATAAGACTCGTTTCAAAAGAAGAGTTTCCTGTAATAAAGATTCCTTATACTCATTTTACTCGGTTCTGGAATGGTGATGAAAAGCAATGGTTTAAGCCTGAGTGATTATTTGCTCAACCGCTCTCTCCTATTCAGCTAGCTATAGAGTCTCCACTCCCCCACCAACGTCATTCCCTACAGGGAGGGACGACCGTGATAGGGAATCTCGCTTGTCACCCGTACCTTACTCAGTTCCCTACACATTTTGGCCATTCGCAGAAAAGCAAAAACCCAGCCGAAGCTGGGTTTGTTTAGCGCTCATCTCTCACCACGAGCTAATTTGTGGAGGCCTTACGTTAACGCTTTGTCTCGACAACACTTATAGTCAACGTGGCTTTTTAATCGATTAACCTAGTAGGCTAAGTGCCGAGTTTGGCGCTTGTTTCGCTTGAGCAAGAATCGAACTTGAAGCTTGAGAAAGGATCTGAGACTTAGTCATCTGAGTCGTTTCTTTCGCGAAGTCGGTATCTTTAATACGGCTCTTAGATGCGTTAACGTTCTCGTTAATGTTGTCTAAGTTGCTGATTGCATGGTCGAAACGGTTTTGGAAAGCACCCAGCTCTGCACGGTGGCTATCTACATACTTAAGTGCCGCATCGATGATTGCTACAGACTCTTGTGCACCGCCAACAGACGTTACGTCGATAGTATCAACCGTCACTTCTTTAGATGCTTGAATGCCTAGCTCACCAGCAAGACCACCAGAGAAAGACACATCGCCGCTTACTTTGTTGTTGCCCGCGAACATTTGTAGCTTGCCATCTTCAGTTACAGACGCTTTAACAGAGTCTTGTTGACCGTTGATGTAAGTCGCTAGCTCTTCGATGTCGTCGCCCGCTTTTGCGCTGATGTCGATCTCTTGAGCTTGACCAAAGTTATCTGTGAACGATAGTTTCAGGTCGTTTGAACCCGCTTGTACGTTCCAGTCTTTGTCTTTTGCGTTCTCAGTTTGGTAGCTCTTACCACCCATCTGAGCGTTATCAGAGCGCATATCTTTCAGGTTCAGCATTACCGCTTCGCCGTTATCCGCACCGATTTGGAATGATTGTGTACCGTAAGTACCGTTAAGTAGCTTGTTACCACCAAAAGACGTCGTTTCCGCAATACGGTTTAGCTCGTCGTTCAGTGCTGTTACTTCTTCTTGAATCGCTACACGCTCAGCTTTTGAGTTTGAGCCGTTTGAAGATTGTAGAGAAAGATCACGCATACGTTGCAGGATATTGGTTGTCTCGTTCATTGCACCTTCAGCGGTTTGTGCAATAGAGATACCGTCGTTCGCATTACGAACAGCAACGTCTAGGCCGCGGCTTTGAACGTTCAAACGGTTAGAGATTTGTAGGCCCGCCGCGTCGTCTTTTGCGCTGTTGATTTTAGAGCCAGAAGCTAGACGCTCCATTGATGTTTGTTGTGCGCTATTTGCGTTGTTTAGGTAACGTTGCGCTGTCATCGCTGAAACGTTGGTATTTACATTCACTGCCATGGTGATTTCTCCAATTGATTTTCCGGTATTGCGGTTTCCGACGTCTCGGAAAACCAAGTAGTTCTCTCAAAGTTACTTTTAATAACGGCGCAATTGATGAAACCTTTAGAAAAAAAACAAGAAAATTAAAGAAATAGCGATAAAGGATAGGAAAGCGTGACTGGTAGTAAAATTATCAAAAAAAGATAAGAAAAACGCTAAAGTTGTTGAGAAGTCAGTCGAGTGAGGTTTTGTGTTTTTATTAACCTAATAAGGTTAAAGCAAGGTTTGGCGCTTGCTTCGCTTGAGCCAGAATGGTGGTGCTCACTTGCTGAAGAATTTGCTGTTTCAGCATTTGAGTGGTTTCTTTAGCGTAATCGGTATCTTTGATTCGACTGTTTGAAGTCGCCAAGTTTTCATGAACGTTTTCAAGGTTGTTAATGGCGTGGTCAAAGCGGTTTTGCATCGCACCTAGTTCAGAGCGATGGCTATCCACATACTTCATCGCGGTATCCAAAATAGAGACGGCACGCTGCGCCCCACCCACATCAGTAACATTGATGTCATTCACCGACTCATAGTAACCCGCAGACATCGACAGCTCACTAGCAAGTGAACCAGAGAAAGAGATGGTGCCAGAGGTATCCTCACCAGACATGTAAATCTGAAGCTGTCCATCATCATTAACCGAAGCTGAGACCAGATCCGTTTGACCATTGATGTAGGTCGCCAACTCTTCAATGTCGTCGCCAACTTTTGCATTAATGGTGATCTCTTGAAGCTGACCAAAACGATCGGTAAACGACATCGTCATATCATTCTGGTTTGATTTCACTGCCCACGAGTCATTGGCCATGCCATTCGCGACATAGCTAAAACCGCCCATGTTGATGTCATCAGTGCGCATGCTTTTGAGGCCAATTTGAACCGCCTCGCCTGAGCTGCCACCGATCTGAAACGACGTACTACCAAAGCTACCATTGAGGAGTTTCTTGCCCCCAAATGACGTCGTCTCTGCGATACGATTTAGTTCATCGTTTAATGCGGTAATCTCTTCTTGAATGGCCGCTCTTTCCGAGTGACTGTTCGAACCATTACTCGCTTGCAGTGACAGGTCACGCATACGTTGCATGATATTAGTGGTTTCGTTCATCGCGCCTTCGGCAGTTTGCATAATGGATATACCATCATTCGCATTGCGAACAGCGACATCAATACCACTCATCTGCGCTTCTAAACGATTTGAGATTTGAAGGCCTGCAGCGTCGTCTTTGGCACTATTAATACGACTCCCTGAAGCCAAACGCTCCAGAGATTGGTTCAGCATGTTATTGGCATTAGAGAGGTTCCTCTGAGCTACCAGCGCTGAGACATTGGTATTAACAGTTATAGCCATAGACCTTCACGTACAAAAAGATGAATTACACTCACGATTGCTTTTATATCGACCAATTCAGATAAAGCTTTAATAAAAAAGGAGCCTTGAGGCTCCCTTTGTTTATTGTTATTGAGACGACTTATTTAATCGTTAGTGCGCTCAACATCTCAGTTGAAGGAGCAAAGTAGTAAGCACCTGTCACTGCCTTAGTAAAGCGAAGCAGTTGGTCTGTTTTGCCATCGGTTACGCCGTACATACTCTCTAACATCGCATCAAAGTTATGACGAACGTTACAGTAAGCAATGAACAGTAAACCATGGTCGCCCGTTGCTGTGCCGTAAGGTAGGCTGTGACGAACAATCTTAAGGCCCTTGCCCTCTTCTTTAATATCTACACGACCAACGTGAGAAGCCGCTGGAACATCATCTAGCTCGATAGAGTCAGGCTTAGTACGACCAACCACTTTTTCTTGCGCCGATACGTTCAGTCGATTCCAAGCTGGAAGGTTATGAACAAAACGCTGCACCATCACGTAGCTACCACCGGCAAATTCGCCTTCAGGAACAATAGCCACTTCTGCGCGTTGTGCGTCTTTCGGGTTTTCAGTACCGTCGACGAAATCCGTCATATCACGAGAATCTAGGAAGCGGTAACCGTAAGTTTCATCAACCACTTCAACGTCTGCCGCTACTTCAGATAGCAATTTACGTAAGATGAAAAAGTGCAGATCGTGTCGGTTTGAATGGCAATGGATCAACACATCAGCTGGCGTGCTAGGTGCGGTAACATCGCCTTCGCCAAGCGCAGGGAAGTCAATCAAATCAGTAGGAGCTGCTTGCTCGAACTTGTCCCAAAACGCCTTAGAGAACGCAACTGAAGCCGTCAGGTTCGCATCTGGTTGAGTTTGGTTTAGTTCTTCGATTAGCGCTGGAATCTTTTGGATTTCTGCTAGTACATTAGCAGTGTTAGCATTCACTTTTAATTGAACGTAAAGAGCGAAAGGCCCAGCTTCAGGCAAAATAGCACTTTGAACGTTAGGCTGCTCATTTGAGACATTAAGCATAGATTATTCCTTCCAGTTTTAGCTTCTAAGTATAATTGTGAATGGGACAAATGTTTTGATGAGAATCAGTCTTCGTGCTCAACCACTTTAAAGCAATCCCGTGCTGCATGGCTATTGGTCAGATAAAGTGCTAACCACAGCAGCAACAATAGAGTCAGACCATTTGACCAACGGAACCAACCGTTATCCAAATAGATTAAATAAATCGTATGGGACCCCTGCGCTAAAATAGCAGCCATCGTCACCCAACGTCCCCATGACACCACTTTATTGAGGCGCTTTCTCTCTGGAGATCTTAGCCCAAATAACCACATCAGTAACAAGCTAGGGACACTCAAGGCAATCCCAACATAAAACATGTGATGATCCGGATAGATGATCTCGAGAATATCGGTTCCCGACTCTCTACTTGCACCTGCAACGATGAAAACGACGAGAGCTTTCGCAAGAAACAGCCAACCTAACCATAATAAGATTGGTGCCTTTAAGAAGCCGTGCTTGTCGTATTGTTCTATGGAGTACCGCACAAATCTCACTTTCACTTGTTTTCAAACCAACACTTTAACGCAAACCATTCATACTTAGTTAGGTTTACGTTATCTTATTGGTTAATACGTTTTAATTATCGAACTCAGTATGAAAAAGAAAGCTAATACACCGTCTGTTGAATCTCAACAAGAGGCACTGAAGATAGCCAAAGCGACTCAAAGGCCAGCTCAAACCAAAGAACAAACCAAATTGATTGCTCAGGGTATTGAGAAAGGCATCGCGCTTTACAAGAAACAACAGAAAGAACGCAACCGCCAAGCAGATAAAGCAAAGAAACGCGTACAAAAAGAAAAGCAAACTCAACAAGCGGCTATAGAACAAGAGCACAATGCAACATCGAGTGTTGAAGCGACATCAAATCACTCAAGTAAATTGCCATGGATACTATTAATCGCGAGCTGGGTAGGTTTTGCGATTTACTTGATGCAATAACAGGACAAACTTATGAAAAAGGAATGGATGGCACTAGCAGTGAGTAGCATGCTGTTGGGATGCACCACACCCACTTCAGTACCTCATGATGAGGCCGACAGTGTGAGAATGGATTATCACGGCATCATTAATATCGACCAGTGTGAGTATAAAGGGGAAGTCACTGGTAGCGAAGGCCATTGGTACAGCTACCTGTTTTACCCGAATGATACCTTGATTCAGGGTGCGATGAATGAGCTTAAAACCAACGCGATCCAGCTTGGTGCAGATACGGTCATCTTTACCCTACCTCAAGATTTTTCCACTTCAGTTACCATGCTTGGTACCGCTTATCTTTGTAAGTAGTTAGCCTCTCTTTTAGCCGCCCCCAAAAAGAAAGCCAGCTTTCGCTGGCTTATGCACTAAATCCAAGGCTTGTTGCTATATCGCCTTTTCGTTCGAGAACCCACTGACTGTCAAATGGTCCCCAGTCGGATAACTGGTAATAGCCATCATTATGACGTCGCCCATCTTGAACAAACATAAGTTCGATACCGATCCCCGGTAACGCCTTGAGTACATCTTGAATAGTACGACGAGGCCAACCCGTTTTTTCGATGAGTTTAGGCACATTTGGCCTATCAAGGCTTTCAACTAACAATGCTAAATATAGCCGCCTTGCAAAAACAGGACTCAACTCCATTGACACCTCCTATATATGTGCAACTCAATTATTTCTTTTTTCGCTGACAACATGTTGAGGCTGATCAATAAGTCTCCAATAGTGACATTTTCTTACTGTTTTTTTTCGCTCAATGAAATATTCCTCACTCTATTTTGTCTGAATTGCCGCTTCCTGATAGGATTCAACTCATAACAATGAAAGAAAATCACCCAGAGGAAGAATAATGACTATCACAATGTTTGGTATCCCAAATTGCGACACGATTAAAAAAGCAAAGAAATGGCTCGAAGCTGAAGGTATCGAGTTCGAATTTCACGATTATCGCAAACAAGGCATCACTGAAGAGTTGGTAACAAGCTTCTGTTCAGAGCTTGGCTGGGAGCTAGTACTAAACAAACGTGGCACGACTTATCGTCAGCTTTCTCAAGAGCAAAAAGACACGTTAACAGAACAAACGGCAATCACTCTGCTTGTTGAACAGCCAGCGATGATCAAACGCCCTATTTTGAAAGTCGATGGTAAACTTCACATCGGCTTTAAAGCTGACCAGTACGCGGCTATTTTTGCGTAATCAGCAATTTGCGTAATAAGCAATATAAAAACAGATAACAAGGCGTTGAGCGTGCTCTGTTCAACGCCTGAAATTAATGACTCGACGTTTTATTTAAACAAGGAATTCAAGGATGACAGATAGCCCAACTTTGGCTCTGGCAAAAGACCTCATTAGCCGTCAATCGGTAACCCCTGAAGATGCGGGCTGCCAAGAACTGATGATTAATCGCTTAAAAGCACTCGGTTTTGAAATCGAAGTAATGGTATTTGAGGATACGACGAACTTCTGGGCTCGCCGAGGTACTGAAGCACCTCTGTTTGCTTTTGCAGGCCACACAGACGTGGTACCAGCCGGTCCAATCGAACAATGGAACACCAAGCCATTTGAGCCAACCATTGTTGATGGCTACTTACACGGTCGTGGTGCGGCAGATATGAAAGGTTCTCTAGCTTCAATGATTGTTGCTGTTGAGCAATTCATTGAGAAATATCCAAACCATTCAGGCTCAATTGGCTTCCTTATCACCTCTGATGAAGAAGGCCCTTTCATCAACGGTACAGTACGTGTTGTTGAAGCTCTGATGGCACGCGGTGAGAACATCGACATGTGTATTGTTGGTGAACCGTCAAGTACTGAGTTTGTTGGCGATGTGGTGAAGAACGGCCGCCGTGGCTCTATCACTGGCGATCTAACGATTAAAGGTACGCAAGGTCACGTTGCCTACCCTCACCTAGCGAATAACCCTGTACATAGCTCTCTGCTGGCAATTCACGAGCTAGCGACGACGGAATGGGACCAAGGTAATGACTACTTCCCACCAACCAGTTTCCAGATCCCGAATGTGAGTGCTGGTACTGGCGCATCAAACGTGATTCCAGGTGAGTTTAATGTTCAGTTTAACCTGCGTTTTAGCACAGAGTTAAGCAATGACGTTATCGTTGAGCGCGTGACAACAACGCTCGATAAATACGATTTCGAATACGATCTTAAGTGGACCTTCAATGGTGACCCGTTCCTAACAGACGCAGGCTCACTGCTCGATGCGATTGTTGATGCTGTTGGTCACGTTAATGATGTTAAGCCAGCACTGCTGACAACCGGCGGTACGTCTGATGGTCGCTTCATTGCCCGTATGGGTGGACAGGTGGTTGAACTAGGCCCAGTTAACGCGACCATTCACAAAGTTAACGAATGCGTGAAAGTAGCAGACTTAGAGAAGCTAACCGACATGTACGAAAGAACGTTGGTGAACTTGTTCGCTAAATAGATCTTTCCTAGCGAAGTATCACTTCCAAACATTAGAGACGCGTTATGACACCAGAGCAGCTTACCGGACAATCAGATTCTCATCTGGCACCGACACTAATTGGTACTAAGACCTTCTTGGTACACAGTGACGTTATCGATGACCTAAACAGTTTGATTGAGGCTGCTCAGCTTGCTGGCTTTAAAATGGAGATCGCCAGTGGCTTTCGAGACTATGACAGGCAATCTCTGATTTGGAACCGTAAGTTTTCTGGTGAAGTCCCGATCTTAAATTCAAATAGCCAACCACTTGATGCTTCAACACTCACTGAACATCAAAAGCTGTCGGCGATTCTGAGGTGGTCTGCGCTTCCTGGAGCGAGTAGACATCACTGGGGTTGTGACTTCGATGTGTTTGCTCGTAACCATCTTCCGGAAGGTGAACAGCTGCAACTAGAGCCATGGGAATACCTTACCGGCCACCAGCAAGCGTTTTATCAATGGCTCTCTGCGAATGCTGCACAATTTGGGTTCTTTTTCCCGTATAGCCAAGATCTTGGTGGTGTGGCGATAGAACCTTGGCATATTAGCCATCGTAACGTTTCAGAGCTGTGTTTATCACAGTTATCCCCGACTTTACTTGGCAAGCAGCTCAAATCTAAGCCAGTATTAGGGTATGAGATTATTATGGAGCAGCTAGACGATATCTATGCGCGCTTCGTAGCAAACATCAGCCATTAGGAGCGCTTATGTTAGAGTGGCTTACAAACCCTTGGGTTATCATCATCATCGTGGTTAGCGTTGTGGTAGGTAACATCGCAGCTCTAAAACAGACCGCTAATATGGATCTCGGAAAAACAAGCCGTAGCAAACGAGAGAGCGACTTGGACAAGCTCAATCGGCTAGATAAGCAGAACCAAGAGAAAGCTCAATCGAAAGAGACCAAAGGTAGCTAATCTTACGGTCAAACGAACACAAAAAAGAGGACAGCAATGTGTCCTCTTTTTATTTGTTTACACTGAAACATTGCCTGAACTAAAGGGGCCTATTTTCCGAGGCCCTTTAGTCTATTAAGCTTTGCTTACTCAGCTTTCGCCGCTTTGTCATCTTTGGTTTGGTCTGCAACGTGTGCTAGAACAGGAACCAGTGACTTAAGTAGCTCTTCTTCTACTGGCTTACCTGATGCGTCCGTCACGTTAATTGACGTACGGTTACCAAGGTCACCAAATAGGAAGTTGTATGTACCTGGCGCTAGATCAACAGGCTGTAAACCAACCTCTTCCCAGAACTCATCATCTGGCGCTGCGTACTTAGCTTTAACCGTACCCTGAGATTGGTTACGCTCTTCAAGCTCAAAGCCCATCGCCGGCAACAAGGTCGGCAGACGCTGCCAGAATACGTTGTATGGCGTACGAGCAATAATCACAGGGAAACCACTGCGGTCAGAGCCCATCGAGATAGGAATGCGCTTCACTAGCTCTTGTGCTTTCAGTGCCGCTTCAGCACGAAGGTTTTCATCGTACTTAGCCATCACTAAGTTGGTTAGGAAAGCGTTGTAACGTTCTTTGTTGGTTGCCGTTACTGGCTTCTCTTCGTTGCCTTCACGCCAATCAATAAGATTAATCTTGAAGCCATGACGGTTGTTCGCTTGGAAACGAGAGATAGAGTAGCGGCTGCCAATCTCTACGTCTTCGTCTTCAGAAACCCAAGTAACCCAATCGGTCTCAATCTCGTTCTCAGACTGTTCACGAATACCAATACCACGTTGAGCTAACATGTCGACAGCCGTTTGCCATACACGGTCTGCTTCTTCAGCACGAAGCAGCCATAACGTTACTTCACCGTTTTGACGCTCCGCACGAGCACCAGGGATCAATTCAAGAACCTGCTGTGGTGGACGAATATCCACGGCAGGGCCTACACCACCAGTGAAGTCACCGCTTGGGATGTCATAATTTGGGTAGAACTGAGGCTGAGCATCTTCAGGCAACTGCCATTGTGAAAACTCAGGTGTTTCTAAGTATTCGAAATCATCTTTGGCTTGACGACGTTGAGTCGGGCTGCCAGAACATGCTGTAAGAACGAAAACAGCCAGTGACCCAATCACTAGCTGGTGAGAATACTTCATTTATACTCCTAAATGCCGAAGGTTCGCTTCGGCATCACTTCATACGTTTTTAGTAAATACACGCTTCAGTCATTGCTTGAGCAACAACAGGTTGAGCTGGTTCTGACAGTTCAGTCAGAGGCAGGCGTAAGCCACCTTCAGCAATCAGACCCATTTTATGAACCGCCCATTTTACGGGAATAGGGTTAGACTCAACGAACAAATTCTTATGTAGAGGCATCAAACGCTCATTGATCGCTTCTGCTTCTTCAAACTTACCTTCTTTCGCAAGTTTGAACATAGTAGCCATATCCGCCGCTGCAACGTTATTCGTTACAGAAATCACACCATCGCCACCACGCTTAACAAATTCTAGACCTGTTAAGTCATCACCACTTAGTAAGATAAAATCTTCGCCACAAAGTTCACGGTGAATTGCAATTCTGTCGAGATCACCCGTCGCATCTTTAAGTGCAACAATGTTTTCGATCTCAGAAAGGCGAGCAACTGTCTCTGGTAATAGGTCTACAGCAGTACGACCCGGTACATTGTATAGGATTTGAGGAACGTCACTTACTTCAGCAATCGCTTTGTAGTGTTGGTACAAACCTTCTTGAGTCGGTTTGTTGTAGTAAGGCGTTACGCTCAGGCAACCCGCAATACCAGAACCGTTCAATAAACGACTGAATAGCACTGACTCGTGCGTAGCATTAGCGCCTGTACCTGCGATAACTGGGATACGACCATCAGCAAATTCAACGATCTTATTGACGACTTTGACATGCTCTTCAATTGTGAGTGTTGAAGACTCACCTGTTGTGCCAACCGCAACCAGACCATCACTACCTGCAGCAACATGGTGCTCAACTAACTTTTTAAGGCTGTCGAAATCCACTTCGCCATCTGCGTTAAATGGCGTAACTAGCGCAACGATACTTCCTGAAAACATGTCTATCTCCCTTAATTTATTCTTTTTGCATGTTACTGTAAGCCAATCAATAAACACAAGACATTAAAGTGGCTTAGCGGCAACATCGGTATGAAATATTGTCGTATGTTTGAGGTTAAACGGCTTATAACGCCGTTCAGCCAATAATTTGGGTAACCTAAGCTCAATCTAACGGATAGGAAACCCGTCGATGTCAGTATCAGGTAAGCTGTGCAGCCACTCGACAAAGTTGCGTTTCCGCGTTTTAGATATTCTTATCATTTGTTGCCAGTTAGACGCAAGATGAGTCATAAAAAGCCCCGCTCGCACGCTTATTCCTCCAGCTAACTGTGCTAACATGCATGAATCAATGGAATATATAGAGACGTGATTTTATGACTCAACATCTAGTAATCACAGCTGTGGGCACAGATCGCCCAGGTGTATGTAACCAAGTAGTTCACTTGGTCACTCAATCAGGCTGTAACATTATTGATAGCCGTATCGCCCTATTTGGCGAAGAATTTACGCTTATCATGCTACTGTCTGGTAAAGCAAACAACATCACCCGTGTTGAAACCACCCTGCCCTTGCTTGGCCAAGAGCACGACTTGATTACGATTATGAAGCGAACCTCTCCGCACGATATAGTAGAGAACTCCTACACGTTAGAAGTGTTCGTTGAGTCAGATGACAAACTCGGCCTAACCGAGCAGTTCACACAGTTCTTTGCAGACCGAGACATCGGCCTCGACTCGCTGAGCGCACAAACGATCAATAAGTCTAAGGTCCAGCTCGACAACGACCAATTCCATATCTCCATTACCGCTTCTGTGCAGTCAGAATGTAATTTGATGCAGCTACAAGAAGAATTCAACTCGCTGTGTCAGAGCCTATCAGTCCAAGGCTCGCTCAACTTTATTAAAAACAGTCTTTAAAAAGGAAATATCATGAATACGCTAACGGCTGGTGTTCCAGCACCTGCTTTTTCTCTTCCAGATCAAGATGGCAATATCGTATCTCTTGGTGACTTCAAAGGTAAAAAAGTACTTTTCTACTTCTACCCAAAAGCAATGACTCCGGGTTGTATCGTTCAAGCAGAAGGTCTGCGTGACATCAAAGCTGAGCTAGATGCACTGAACGTGGTTGTTCTGGGTGTTAGCATCGACCCAGTGAAACGCCTACCGAACTTCATTGAGAAGAAATCTCTAAACTTCACACTACTATCTGACGAAGACCACAGTGTTGCTGAGCAGTTCGGTGTTTGGGGCGAGAAGAAGTTCATGGGTAAGGTTTACGATGGCCTACACCGTATTAGCTTCCTAATTGACGAAGAAGGTCAGATTGAACACGTCTTCAACAAGTTCAAGACTAAGACTCACCATGAAGTGGTTCTACAGTACTTCAACCAAGAAGCTTAATGCCTGTTGAGGTGAGCTAACTAGACTCACTACTAATCAAGACAAATTAAAAAGGCGACTATCATCGATAGCCGCCTTTTTTGTCATTCATTTTTCATTACTGATGATGCACCGGGTCATCATCTAATGCATGGCTCGGTAAGGCATTCCAAACTGCCTTCACTAAGGTCGCTAGTGGAATCGCGAAGAACACGCCCCAGAACCCCCAAAGTCCACCAAACACTAATACCGCCACAATAATCGCAACAGGGTGCAGATTCACTGCTTCAGAAAACAGTACAGGTACTAACACGTTACCATCTAGGGCTTGAATGATGCCATAAGCCAATAGCAGCCAGTAGAATTGAGGCTCAAGCCCCCACTGGAACAAACCAACAATGGCAACTGGTACGGTTACCGCCGCTGCACCAATGTATGGAATCAATACCGAGAAACCGACAGCAACCGCTAATAATACGGAATAGCGAAGGTCTAAAATCGCGAAAGTTACGTAACTGACGCCACCTACGATTAAAATTTCTAGCACCTTACCGCGGATGTAGTTCGAGATTTGTTCGTTCATCTCTTCCCATACTTTAGTCGCCAAGCGACGGTTTCGAGGAAGCACACCACTTGCCATTCTGATCATCTCTTCTTTATCTTTCAGTAAGAAGAAAATAAGCAATGGTACTAAGATCAGATAAACACCTAGCGTCGCTAAGCTAACCAGAGACGCCAATGAGCCTTTCACCACACTCTCACCCATGCCCAACGCCTTGTTCTTCGCGTTAGACATCACAGACTCAACGATCTGCAGGTTAGCAAGCTCTGGGTAACGCTCTGGAATCGTTGCAATGAACTTCTGCAAGCTACCGTACATGCTAGGAATGTCATTGATCAGGTTACCCACTTGCTCCCAAATGGTTGGCACTAATCCGAATATCGCTAGTAGCATTAAGCTAAAGAACATCAAGATCACCAACATCACCGATGGCGTTCTTGGAACACCGAGTCGTTGAAGTTGAGTCACTGGCCACTCAAGCAAATAAGCCAACACAATCGCCACCAACAGCGGTGCGATCAGGTGACCAAAGAAGTAGATAGTAATAAAGCCGAATAGAATGATGGCAACCAAACTGACAGCGTGTGGATCAGAGAAACGTCGTTTATACCAACGACTGACCATTTCAAGCATCTGACTGCGATTCCTTTTTAGTGACGAGGAGATGGTGGTAATTAGAACAAACCTCTGTCATGACAACATAAGCTTGCTTAGACAAAAAAGTAACAATATCTTTCATCGAACTGTTATCTAATACATAAATTGACAAAGATTGCCCTACTTCTAACTTTACACTGTGACGCTTGGCTAATAATAACGCCATTGGGCAGCGCTCTTGGCGTAAATCTAGAATATTAGGTGTCATTCTTGGGCTCGATGCTTATTATAAGGGGCATATTGTAATCTGTTTTTGAAAACGTGCCATCATTGATTCATCTTCCTTCAGGATAGCGCACGCACTTAACAAAGGTTAAACCAGATAAAGAACCAATTTGCATTGCCCTTGTCTTACTGTCAGAAGAAACGGAGTATTACTGACTAATATGTTTAAACGCGCTCGTTCAATTGCTTGCTTATGCATCGCAGCCACATTAAGCACCCCAACGTTGGCTAATACCAACAGCTTGGATTTACCGGACATCGGCACGGCGGCTGGCGGCACGCTCACTATCGATCAAGAACTCATCTATGGTGATGCCTACATGCGCATCATCAGAAGCAGCCAACCTGTCATCAATGATCCGGTTCTAAACCTTTATATAGACACACTTGGCCATCGCCTTGTGGCGAATGCCAATGACGTAAAGACACCTTTTCAGTTCTTTATGATCCGTGACCGCAACATCAACGCTTTTGCTTTCTTTGGTGGTTATGTTGCTTTGCACTCAGGTCTATTCCTGCACGCACAGTCAGAAAGTGAACTTGCGTCTGTATTAGCGCACGAAATCGCACACGTTACTCAGCGCCACTTAGCGCGTAGTATGGAAGATCAAGCTCGCCGTTCCCCTGCGACTATTGCAGCGCTTGCCGCGTCTGTGTTGTTGGCAATTGCGGCTCCTGAAGCCGGTATTGCAGCCTTAACGGCAACCACCGCGGGTAACATGCAAAGCCAAATTAACTACACTCGTAGTAATGAGAAAGAAGCCGACCGCTTTGGTATCAACACACTCGCAAAGGCTGGATTTGACGTGAATGCGATGCCACGCTTCTTCGGTCGCCTGGCTGATGAATACCGCTATGCCAGCACACCACCACCAATGTTGCTGACTCACCCATTGCCAGAAGACCGTATTACGGACTCTCGTGCTCGTGCTCGAAGCTATCCACCTCTCAAGCTTGCGCCATCTCTAGATTACCACTTAGCAAGAGCTCGTATCGTGGCACGCTATGCCGGCATCAATAATGAGGCGTCGCTCGATTGGTTCTCACGCCAATTGAAAAAGGCACCCAAAGAGATCGTCCCATCGTTAGAGTATGGGCAAGCACTGGTTTATCTCGACTCTAAAAAGTTAGATAAAGCAGAACCGATTCTAACCAAGCTGATTACCAGTGACCCGACTAACCTGTTCTATCTAGATGCGATTTCCGACCTTCACATTGAACAGAAAAAACCTGATCTTGCAATTAAAGAGCTCAAGTCTGCCTTGGTTCGTCAGCCAAACAACCCGGTACTCACGATCAATTATGCAAATGCCTTGATTGAAAAAGAGGACTTTGCAGAGGCTATTCGCGTATTACAACGTTATACGCATGACAATCCGAATGACACCAACGGCTGGCACCTGCTTTCAAAAGCGAACACTAGCCTTGGCAACAGTGATGAAGACCTTGCCGCACGAGCTGAAATTTTGGCATTGCAAGCCAACTGGAACAAAGCAATTCAGTACTACACGCAAGCAAGTCAAATCGCAGAACTCGGTAGCTTGAAGCAAGCCCGCTACGATGCTCGAATTGATCAACTGATGATCCAGCGCGAGCGCTTCTTAGCACTGCAATAAGCCGAGTAATACGCGGAAATCCCAAAAGCACAAAGCTCAACGTATACTGTGAAGAGGCCAATTAGCTGGCCTCTCCTGAAAATTAAATTAAAAATAATAATGAGGAAGAACCATGTCTGTCGTGATTTATCATAACCCACGCTGCTCAAAGAGCCGTCAAACGCTTGAACTGCTTGAAACAAACGGTGTACAGCCTGAAGTGATCAAGTACTTAGACACGCCTTTAACTGTTGAGCAGCTAAAAGTACTGTTCACTCAGCTAGGTTTTAGTAGCGTTCGCGAAATGATGCGCACCAAAGAGGCAGACTACAAAGAAGCGAACCTTGGCGATGCTTCTGTATCAGACGAAGAACTGTTTTCTGCAATGGCTGCTAATCCAAAACTGTTTGAACGCCCAGTGGTTGTAGCTAATAACAAAGCCAAGATTGGTCGTCCACCTGAGCAAGTGCTAGAGATTCTGTAAGCGGTTATGAGCATCAACATTCTTGTTCTCTATTACAGTCGTCACGGCAACACGCAAGCTCTCGCAAGGCAGATAGCACGAGGAGTGGAGTCCATCCCTGAGTGTGAAGCCATGCTAAGAACCGTGAATGACGTGTACACAGTAGAAGAGCAGCCAGATTCTCGCTATCAACCCACAGACCCAATCGCCACGCTGCAAGAGCTCCGTTCTTGTGATGGCTTGGCGCTTGGCAGTCCGGTTTGGTTCGGCAACATGGCTGGGCCAATGAAGCACTTTTGGGATAGCACTACATCATTGTGGATCAATGGCGATCTTATCGATAAGCCAGCTTGTGTATTTACCTCTTCTTCATCACTGCATGGTGGACAAGAGACAACACAGCAAAGCATGATACTGCCACTGCTTCACCATGGAATGTTAGTGGTAGGTATCCCCTACTCAGAGCCTGCATTGCATACCACTCAAACCGGTGGTACGCCCTATGGCGCAAGCAGCACAGGCGAAAGTGCTTCATTAAGCAAGGATGAAATTGAGTTGGCGCAGAACCTAGGCAAACGCCTCGCGCGCATCGCGAAAAATCAGAAGGGAATCTCTCAATGATGTACATGTCAGAGAAGGCGATGTCTCCTAAGACAAAGCTATTCCGCTACCTAGCATTAGCAGGCAACCTATTACTGTTAGGTTGGGTTGTCGCTTGGCAGATGACGCTTTCACCGCATCCTCACCTAGACAATGTCACACTCGCTATCGTTTGGGCTGTTCCGTTACTGTTGCCATTACCTGGTATTTTAATCGGCAAGCCTTATACGCATGCTTGGGCAAACTTCATCTTAATGCTCTACTTCCTGCACGCATTAACCATCCTATACGTAGATGGTGGTGAACGCTTATTAGCCGCTGTTGAGCTACTGCTGACCACAATTGGCTTTGCCGGAAATATCTTATTTACCCGTTTCCGCGCTAAAGAGCTAGGCATCAAGCTTAAGCGCCTTTCTGAAGTAGAAAAGAAAGAGAAGGCGAAGTTCGAGCAATAAGATTGGATTCGACCATACCCAATCAGCTAGCTCAAACAATTAGCGAACAAACAAAAAGCCCTGCCAGATTTCTCTAGCAGGGCTTTCCTTTAATTATCTTCGTCTACTTACTTTTCGTATAGACGATGAATGTCAGCAATTGCCTAACTGCGGTTCCACTCATACACCAAGCTAGGTTTCGCATGCTGAGGAGTAACCTCTTCTAGCGCTTCGCTACCCGCATCTTCTGAGTTAGCATCCGAGGCAGCTAGCGTATCATCACCAACAACTTCATTACCTTTGATCACTTGAACATCAGTATCTGCGTCAGTTGCTGTTACTTCAGTATCAACGGGAGCTGTTGAATCATCGCCTACAGACATAGTGTTGTCTTGTGTTTCAAATTCAGGGCTTACTTCTGGTTCGATGTAAGACTCTTCAACCTTCACAACTTGGCGAATACTTGCCACTTCTTGCTCAAACTCTTGTTGAGTCGACAGCAAGTGAATACGGAACGTCACTTCGTTGTTTTGAATCTTAAGAATATCTAGGCTAGCAACCGAATTTAGACGCTTAAGTGCATTCTCTAACTGGAAGAAGTCTTGAGCATTATTAAGGCTAATAAACTGAGTTAGAATCGACTCTGATGACTCACTCGCCACCGTCACCGCGCTTTTACCCGCGTAGTAGTTACTGATTTGGTCAACTAGCTTCTTAGAAGCCGTTGCACTGTTACCCGATACTGAACCTGTGATTGGTGCAGTTGGCGCGCTAGTCAATTGGCTTGGTTTTTGGTCGTACAGCGTCCAACGCAATCCTGAAGATTGAGCTTTAATCACTAACACTGCATCTACCGGGTAGCGTTGACTTGCTCGACTGATCGGTGAAACAAAGCTGCCCCACAAATCTGAGGTCGCGATACCAGTGATATCGTCGAAGTCACCGACAGGCAGAGTCAGAGGTAAACCACGATCTTTTGCACTAGCTTGCATCTGAGCAGCAAGTGGTGAGTTCGAGTGCTCCCACACAATGTTCTTATCGAAGCTGTCTTCTTCCACTAGCCAAACCAAGATGTTTGAGCGAGTTTCAGGCCAGTACGGCAGTTGCGCTTGAGTCAGTAGAGAACGGATTTGAGCGCCATTAAAACGCATGCGCAATGTTGATTGGTCATTGCGCTCACCAAAACTCATTTGAGACATGTACTGCGCACTCTTACGCATCGCCTTTTGGATGGTCTCATTTGAAGCAACGTCAGTTTGGCCAGTCGCACGTATCAATACCTGCTCCATACCGGTATTTCTTGCCACTTGTTCTGGTTGTTTGTCTTCGGCGTTAATCGCAACTTCAGCACTAAAGATATCGACTTTAGTTAAGGCGTAACTCGGGAAGGCTAATAGTCCCATCAACAACAATGCTATGTAGCGCATATTGATCCTAATATTCAAAGCTTGTGCCTTGATGATAAGCAACTATGGATTAAGGGGCAAGGTCGTTAGCGCCCACTGTGTTTAATAACCACAAAATATCACCTGACCATGATAAAGCGCTAACTTATAAACCGAATTTTCGGACCTTATTCGATATAAAACATCACTATGATAAATAAATTTGATCTATTTTGTGTAGCAATCGATTGCTAAGTGATAGAATCGCGCGAATTTTATTTTTCACTTTTCATATAACGACCAATCTAAGGGCATATCATGAAAAATGCATTGCAAGGTGCACAAATGCTGTTTGTAGCTTTTGGTGCGCTTGTTCTCGTGCCGCTACTGACAGGACTTGATCCCAACGTTGCACTCTTTGGCGCAGGTATCGGTACCCTTTTATTCCAACTTATTACACGCCGTTCAGTGCCAATCTTCTTAGCGTCTTCTTTTGCATTCATTGCTCCTATCATGTTTGGTATCCAAACTTGGGGTATCGGCGCAACTATGGGTGGCCTAATGGCAGCAGGTGTTGTGTATGTATTAATGGGTGCCCTTATCAAAGTGAGAGGCGTTGGCTTCATCCATAAGCTACTTCCGCCTGTGGTTGTTGGCCCTGTGATCATGGTGATTGGTTTGGGCTTGGCACCAGTTGCGGTCAATATGGCGCTAGGTAAGACAGGCGATGGCGCCGTTCAACTGGTCGATGCAGACGCAGCACTTTGGATCTCATCAGTTTCACTACTAGTTACCGTCATCATCAGCGTATTCTCGAAGGGTTTCCTAAAGCTATTACCTATCTTTGGCGGGATTATCGCAGGTTACATTACGAGTCTATTCTATGGCGCAGTCGACTTTGCACCCGTAGCGCAAGCATCTTGGTTAGCACTACCAAACTTCACTATGCCTGAGTTCAACATAAACGCTATCTTCTTCATGGTGTTCGTCGCGATTGCACCTGCCGTTGAACACGTAGGTGACATGCTTGCGATTTCTAATGTGACGGGTAAAGACTACCTTAAGAAACCAGGCCTACATCGCACAATCACAGGCGACGGTGTAGCGACCATTGCAGCTTCTATGTTGGGCGCTCCGCCAAACACAACCTACAGTGAAGTAACTGGCGCAGTAATGCTAACAAAAGCATTTAACCCGGTGATCATGACTTGGGCTGCAGTAACAGCCATAGTTCTTGCATTGGTTGGTAAACTGGGTGCGCTTCTACAAACTATTCCAGTTCCGGTAATGGGCGGCATCATGATTCTTCTGTTTGGCTCTATTGCAACAGTCGGCTTGAACACGCTTATCAAAAACAACGTTGACCTGCACAAATCACGTAACCTTGTAATTGTTGGTATTACCCTAGTATTCGGTATTGGTGGTATGGCGTTTGGCATCGGCGATTTCAGCCTACAGGGCGTAAGCTTGTGCGGTATCGTGGCGATTCTACTTAACCTAGTCCTTCCTGAAGAGTTAGGCGACAACACTGTAGTAGACAAAGCTCAAATCGACTAATGGTTGAACCTGGTTAGATTCCACAAAATTTAAGATCAAAAAAGGGAGAGCATCGAATGCTCTCCCTTTTTTATTAGCACGGATAATTAAGTCAATTCAGAAGTTTGAAACAGCCGAATCCACTTAACCTATAAACCGAATTACTTAGTACCGAAGATTTTATCACCAGCATCGCCAAGACCAGGAACAATGTAGCCCTTGTCGTTTAGCTTCTCATCGATTGCAGCAGTGTAAAGCTCAACATCTGGGTGTGCTTTTTCTAGAGCCGCGATACCTTCTGGAGCCGCTACAAGCACAAGAATCTTAAAGTGCTTACAACCTTTCTCTTTCATTAGGTCGATAGTCGCGATCATAGAACCACCTGTTGCAAGCATTGGGTCTACCACTAGAGCAATACGCTCATCGATGTTAGATGCAAGCTTGTTGAAGTATGGTACTGGCTCAAGTGTTTCTTCGTCACGGTAGATACCAACAACGCTGATACGTGCACTTGGGATGTGCTCTAGAACACCGTCCATCATGCCTAGACCAGCACGTAGGATTGGCACTACTGTTACTTTCTTACCTTTAATTTGGTCAACTTCAACTGGGCCGTCCCAACCATTAATAGTTACACGCTCAGTTTCAAAGTCTGATGTCGCTTCGTATGTTAGAAGGCTACCCACTTCTGTCGCTAGCTCACGAAAACGCTTAGTGCTAATCTCACCTTCACGCATCAGGCCAATTTTATGTTTTACTAGCGGGTGTTTCACTTCAACAACTTTCATTTCCAACTCCGGCAATATTTAAACAAACCTGTAGATTATACACGAACTCTGTGGTTATTTCAGAATCTTTATTCTAATAAAAAAAACCACGCAAACGTTTGCTCTTCATATTCAAGCCCTGTTAGAATAGCGCCGTTTTCACATCCAACTTAAGTTCGAGGACTATCCCGTGAGTGGTAATACTTCTTCTCTAAGCTACAAAGACGCTGGTGTTGATATCGACGCAGGTAATGCACTAGTAGACCGTATTAAAGGTGCAGTAAAACGCACTCGTCGCCCTGAAGTAATGGGCGGTATTGGTGGCTTTGGCGCCCTATGTGAACTTCCAACGAAATACAAAGAACCAGTACTTGTTTCAGGTACTGATGGTGTTGGTACTAAACTTCGCCTTGCTTTGGATCTGAAAAAACACGACACCATTGGTATCGACCTAGTGGCAATGTGTGTGAACGACCTAATCGTTCAAGGTGGTGAGCCTCTATTCTTCCTAGACTACTACGCAACAGGTAAGCTAGATGTAGATACAGCTGCAGACGTTGTTTCTGGCATCGCTGAAGGTTGTATTCAAGCTGGTTGTGCACTAATCGGTGGTGAAACCGCTGAAATGCCAGGCATGTACGAAGGCGACGACTACGATGTTGCTGGCTTCTGTGTTGGTGTAGTAGAAAAAGCTGACATCATCGACGGTACTAAAGTAGCTGCTGGCGACGCACTTATCGCTGTTGGCTCAAGTGGCCCACACTCAAATGGTTACTCTCTAATTCGTAAAGTACTGGAAGTGTCTGGTGCAGATAAGAACGAAGAGCTAGAAGGTCGCACTATCGGAGAACACCTACTAGAACCAACTAAGATTTACATCAAGTCAGCACTTAAGATGATCGCAGAGCATGACATCCATGCTATCTCGCACATCACTGGTGGTGGTTTCTGGGAAAACATCCCACGCGTACTTCCTGAAGGTACTAAAGCAGTGATTGATGGTAAGAGCTGGGAATGGCCTGCTATCTTCAACTGGCTACAAGAGAAAGGCAACGTGGAAACATTTGAAATGTACCGCACTTTCAACTGTGGTGTAGGCCTTGTGGTTGCTCTACCTAAAGACCAAGCAGCCGCTGCTGTTGAACTACTGAAAGCTGAAGGCGAAAACGCTTGGGTTATCGGTGAGATCGCGAACGCTGAAGCTGGCGAAGAGCAAGTTGAAATCAACTAAGTGAGCACTTCACTTACTTAGTTAATCAATGAGGACCTAATGGTCCTCATTTTGCTATTTGGCCCGCAGAAAACCTTAGTTTATGTAGGTAAATTGTAAACAGTTCAATTAATCAATCATATGACCCACTTTATGAAAAACAATCACTCTCAGAAAACCACTCAGTCTCAGAAAAATATCGTTGTGTTAGTTTCAGGAAGCGGCAGTAACTTGCAGGCGATCTTAGATGCTTGCGATAGCAATATGATTGATGCTTCAGTCAAAGCTGTCTTCTCAAACAAGGCAGAAGCATTCGGCTTAGAACGAGCAAAAAATGCTGGCGTCGATGCACGCTCAGTGAACCCAAAAGATTTCGGCTCGCGTGAAGAGTTTGATCATGAACTGATGATTCAGATCGACGCCTATCAACCAGACTTAATCGTACTGGCAGGCTATATGCGTATTTTGAGTTCAGAATTTGTTCGTCATTACGCAGGGAAAATGGTCAATATCCACCCTTCTCTACTGCCTAAATACCCGGGTTTACATACCCACCAGCGTGCAATTGATGCAAAAGACAAAGAACACGGCACAAGTGTGCACTTTGTAACAGAAGAGCTCGACGGTGGTCCTGTTATCTTACAAGCCAAAGTTCCTGTGTTTGAGGACGATGATGCCGAGCTGCTAGCGGGGCGAGTACTCACTCAAGAGCACGCAATCTATCCGATGGTTTGTAAGTGGTTCGCAGAAGACCGTTTATCTATGGTTGATGGACAAGCGGTGTTAGACGGAAAAGTGCTAAGCAAACACGGTTACGCAGAAGAGTAGTATCGAAAATACAAAAAGGCCGTTAACTGACAAGTGCAGTTAACGGCCTTTTTTATCGAATCAAGTAATGAGACGTTTAGCTTAATGGTTCCGTAGGCGCTTGGCTTGCGACCTTTTTAGGAGCATAAGCGACATCTTCCAGCTCTTTGTGATTATTGCCAATCAATTCACCTGAATGGAACAAGGCGTATTCACCCGGCTTCATTCTAAACCACTCTTCATTACCAGTTAGAGGTTGAGTAGCCACTACCGTCACCACATCATTCGGTGTGGTTTCTTCTTGGAAGTTAATCTCGACGTCTTCATCGATCAAGCTCGCGTTACCAAAAGGCGCGCGTCTCGTAATCCAGTACAAGTGGTTGGTACAGTATGTCATTACGTACTCACCATCGCTCAACAACATGTTGAAAACGCCTTTCTCTCGTAGCTTGTCGCAACACTCTGCAACGAAGCGGAACATGCCTTCCATGTCTTGTGGTGGTTCAGGAAAACGCTCTTCCAGTTGCTTAAGTAACCAACAAAATGAACGTTCGCTGTCAGTCTCACCAACCGGTCTAAAACGCCCACTCACTAAGTCATCGTAATCTGATAGTTGGCCATTGTGAGCAAAGGTCCAGTATCGTCCCCAAAGCTCACGAGTGAAAGGGTGTGTATTCTCTAGATTAACACCACCACGGTTGGCTTGACGGATGTGGCTGACAACAGCTTGGCTTTTAATTGGGTAGTTTTGAACCAATTCAGCGATCTTAGATTCACAGCTAGGGTTAGGATCTTTAAAGGTACGAAAGCCTTTACCCTCATAAAAGGTAATCCCCCAACCATCACGATGTGGGCCAGTATTGCCACCGCGCTGCATAAGACCAGTGAAGCTAAAACAAATATCCGTTGGCACATTCGCGCTCATACCGAGCAATTCACACATGGTTTAATCTACTCCCTATTAAAACCAATAGAGCCACAAACCTAGGCTCTATATGTCTGTAAAACTGTTATTCCATCTCTTTTTCGACAAGCTGAATCACAATATGGATGATTTTAATGTGAATCTCTTGAATACGGTCTGCGTAACCAAAATGTGGTACACGGATTTCAATGTCCGCGCAACCTGCCATTTTACCGCCATCTTTACCAGTCAGAGCGATAGTCTTCATGCCTTTCGCTTGAGCTGCTTCAATGGCCTTTAGGATGTTGCCTGAGTTACCGGACGTTGATAGACCGAATAGCACATCGCCTTTACGGCCAACCGCTTCTACATAACGAGAAAATACGTGGTCGTAGCCGAAGTCATTACTCACACAAGATAAGTGGCTAGGGTCTGAAATCGCAATACCAGCGTAGCCTGGGCGGTTTTCACGGTATCGGCCAGTCAGCTCTTCTGCGAAGTGCATTGCATCACAGTGTGAGCCACCGTTACCACAAGAAAGCACTTTACCTTCCTGTTTGAATGAGTCAGCAATCATTTTTGCCGCTGCTTCAATTTGAGCAATATTATGATCATCACTCAAAAACTTGTTAAGAACGTCAGCAGCTTCGTTCAATTCACTTTTGATTAGGTCTTGGTACATAAGGCTTATCTCTTATTTTTATGACGCAGCTTAGCGTGCGCGATATGAGAGCTGAGGTTTTTCCCCTCTTTTACCTGAGTTTACCCACAAACATGAAATAGTGTCGACAGTTAAGCCCAAAGATTGCCACCTTAATTAGTCAGTCATCGCCAATTCGTCCAAATAATCGCCACCAACCTCTCACAATTAGAATTTTAACTCTACTCAGATCACTTTTTATTCAACTTTGAGTTTTACAAATATTTAATATTTTGTTTACACTTAACTGGTTAGACCTCTTACCTAAAACTTAATAACAATAAGTGATCTCTGAAAAGGAAATCGATCATGAATATATTGCTCTCCCTACTCAGCATGACAGCTATCTTAGGTGTCTGTCTCTACCACAGAGTTAGCTTGGTACGCGCATTAATCGCACTAACTAGCGCAATGGTAGCTTTAACACTATTTGGCGACGTAGCGGTTACTGGCTGGCTTTGTTACCTATTAGCGGTTGCTATTTTTGCTGTACCAGCCATTCGACAAACTCTCATCAGCCAAAAAGCACTTTCTGTATTTAAGAAAGTACTGCCGGCGATGTCTCAGACAGAAAAAGAAGCACTGGAAGCCGGTACTGTTTGGTGGGAAGCAGAGTTATTCAAAGGCAAACCTGAGTGGAATAAACTACAGAACATCGCTGACCCAAAACTATCTGAAGCGGAACAAGCATTCCTCGACGGCCCGGTAAACACAGTGTGTGAAATGGTCAATGATTACCAAGTCACTCATGAGCTTGCTGATTTACCACCAGAAGTGTGGCAGTACCTGAAAGACCACAAGTTCTTCGCGATGATCATCAAGAAAAAATATGGTGGCTTAGAATTCTCAGCTTACGCTCAGTCTTTGGTTCTACAAAAACTAACGGGCGTATCTAGCGTACTGTCATCAACCGTTGGTGTACCTAACTCATTAGGCCCTGGTGAGCTGCTGCAACACTACGGCACAGAAGAGCAAAGAAACCACTATCTTCCTCGCTTGGCTGAAGGTAAAGAGATCCCTTGTTTTGCTCTAACTAGCCCAGAAGCAGGTTCTGATGCTGGCTCAATCCCAGATTACGGTGTGGTTTGTAAAGGCGAATGGCAAGGTGAAGAAGTTCTTGGTATGCGCCTGACTTGGAACAAACGCTACATCACTCTGGCACCGGTTGCGACCGTACTGGGTTTGGCCTTTAAACTGCGCGATCCAGAAGGCTTACTGGGCGACCAGCAAGATCTTGGTATCACCTGTGCGCTTATCCCAACCGATTTGAAAGGCGTGGAGATTGGCAACCGCCACTTCCCGCTGAACGTTCCTTTCCAAAACGGTCCAACGCGAGGTGACGATATTTTCGTCCCAATCGATTTCATCATTGGTGGTCAGAAAATGGCGGGCCAAGGTTGGAGAATGCTGGTTGAATGTCTGTCAGTGGGCCGTGGTATCACACTGCCATCAAACTCAACCGGTGGTATCAAAACAGCAGCACTTGCGACTGGCGCTTACGCTCGTATTCGTCGCCAATTTAAGCAACCCATTGGTCGCATGGAAGGCGTCGAAGAGCCACTAGCACGCCTAGGTGGTAATGCTTATGTCATGGATGCTGCAAGTAACCTAACCGTTGCAGGTATCGATCTGGGTGAAAAGCCTTCAGTTATCTCAGCAATCGTTAAGTATCACTGTACGCACCGTGGTCAACGCAGCATCATCGATGCAATGGACATCGTAGGTGGTAAGGGTATTTGCTTGGGTCCATCGAACTTCCTAGCTCGTGGCTACCAAGGTTCACCTATCGCGATTACCGTTGAAGGCGCAAACATCCTGACTCGTTCAATGATCATCTACGGTCAAGGTGCGATTCGTTGTCACCCTTACGTTCTTAATGAAATGGAAGCAGCATACTCAGAAAGCAGCGATGCGCTTGATAAGTTTGATTCAGCGTTAGCAGGACACGTTAGCTTTACGCTAAGTAACCTAGTGCGTAGTTTGTGGTTTGGTTTAACTGATGGCCGTGGTTCGGACACACCAACGCCAGCCAATAGCACCGATAAACAGACAAAACGCTACTACCAACAGCTGAACCGTTACAGTGCTAACCTAGCGCTACTGTCTGACATTTCAATGGCTGTATTAGGCGGCTCACTGAAACGTAGAGAGCGTCTATCTGCTCGTCTAGGTGATATCCTGAGTCAACTTTACCTTGGTTCTGCAACACTAAAACGCTTTGAGAGCGAAGGCAGCAATGCTGAAGATCTACCGTTAGTACACTGGGGTATGCAAGACAGCTTGCGTCAAACTGAAGTGGCAATTGATGAGTTCTTAGCAAACTTCCCTAACCCAGTGGTTGGACGCCTTCTACGTGTTGTATTGATGCCATTTGGCCGTATTCGCCGCGCACCAAACGACAAACTGGATAGCAAAGTTGCACACATCCTACAAACACCGAGTGCAACACGCTCACGTATCGGCCGTGGTCAATACTTAGCGGATACTCAATACAACGCGGTAGGTAAGATTGAGAAAGCACTGGAGGTTATTCTTCAAGCTGAGCCTCTGTTCGACAAAGTCTGTAAAGAGACACATCAAAAGCGCGCCTTCCTACGACTGGATTTGGTCGCTCAATTAGGTCTTGAGAAAGGCATTCTGACTGAGAAAGAAGCGGCACTGTTAGAGAGTGCAGAGCAACATCGACTGTACACCATCAATGTTGATGACTTCTCACCAGAGGAGCTAGCAGCAAAGCCACAGTATCCAGACCAATCGATTGATAACGTAGCTTAGATTTTGCTTTAGAAACAAAAACGGGACTCATTGGAGTCCCGTTTTTTTTGTTCAAAATATAGATGCTTGTATGTGAGCCAAGTCAGGGATTAAGTAGCTCTCTTAAATCACCTCAATCACGTAGGGAGTTACTTGGGTGCCTTAAGTTGCATCTCTGGTTGAGCTCTTTTCTTAGCGGTCACTTTGCGAACCACAAACCAAATCAGTAAGCCCAGAAGAATCGCAACCACATTACCAACCCCAATAATGATCATACTGCGCTTTCTATCTTCTTCTCGCTTCTTCAGTATCATCATTTCAGTGGCAATTCGCTTCTGCTCCGCTAATGCCTCTTCTTGCAAGCGGCGGGATTCCGCTAAGTCAATATCTTGAACCACACTGTAAGAGTGCTCAGTAATAGGAAACGTCAGTGGGCGCTGGCTAGAAGCATCGGTGGCATACACCATTCCCGACCAGTTATAAATCCCAAGATCACCATTGTAAGGGATCTCCAAAGGCACCTTCATCGCATCGACATCCGCTTGGCCTTGCTTATACATCACATACTCATCTGGTGCTTTATGCTCAACGTGCACCGCTAACGAACTCGGCGCTATCATGCCTTGCTCGCCAGAGACCACGATTGTATGAGGTAAGCCTTCTTTACGAGATTGAATAAAGGTAGTGGTGATAGGTGTTGGGTAAACTAAGACTTCCTGCTCTTGCGCTCGCAAAAATACACCGTTACCGGAAGTGATGCGCGCGCGGTATTTACCCGGCTCTATATCGATAGGTAAAGATACCGTGAAGACGCCGTCCCCTGCTTTTTCATCAAGATCAACGCCATCGTCAGCGAATTCACCCATCACAACTGGGACTGGACGCGCTTCTCTCACTAAAGATTCTTCGTTTTCGACAAACTTAGTAAACGTCACCTTGAGCTTCACTCGATCAAGGAAATCACGCAGTACCAAGGGCTTGCCGTCAGAGGTGAGACGGGCGGTGAATTTAATACGCTCAGTCTGGTACAGCTTGTCTGGAAATTCATTCGCATCCAAAACAAGGTGAGACAGTAGCTTGATATTGTTCTTAGGAGAGACCTTGCCTACCGCTTGCCATGGGCCCGGCATCGGCTTATCAATAGAGACAATGTCCATTGAAGATTCTTCATACCAACGGACATTATCAGCGTTACGCCAAGAGTAGTATTTCTTACCGTCAGGACGAACTAAGACGACAGGTTTAGAGTTATCGGCTCGATAAATTATAAAGGTAATTTGTTCTATGCTGGGATCAACTCGGAATCGGTTGTCCAATAAACTCATTACGGATTCTGTTGCCGCGTGCAAGCTAAAGCTTAACAGCAGCAAATAACCGGTAGCCAATACCCTTAACATACTTTCTCCCTACTGACGCCAGAGGCAGCTTCCGCTTTTCTCGACGAGATCTAAACGACTTTGATGCGCTTCTACTTCATCGGCCGTTGCTCGTAAAACCTTTAGGGATTTTCGACCACTTTCTACTCTTCGGATACTTTCTACGCCGCCTTCTTGCTGACCAGCGTTAAATTGCAGTGACGTTTGTCCACCCGTCATCAATAGGTAGACGTCGGCTAGGATCTCCGCATCGAGCAAAGCGCCGTGGAGTGTACGGTGCGAGTTATCGATGCCATAACGTTCACATAAGATATCTAGGTTGTTTCTTTTACCCGGGAATATCTTTTTCGCCATGTCCAGGGTATCGGTAACTTTACAGTAATCGTCTGTCTTACCGATCGTAGGATCCAGTTTCTCAAACTCGTAGTCCATGAAGCCAGTATCGAAGGGCGCGTTGTGTGCCACCAGCTCAGCGCCTTTGATGAAGTCGAGAAACTCTTTATGGATGTCTTGGTATTCAGGCTTATCAACCAAGAATTCATCAGTGATACCGTGAACGCCAATCGCCTCTTCTTGAATAGCGCGATCTGGCTTAATGTAAACGTGGAAGTGGCGTCCAGTTAACTTACGGTTGATGATCTCTACGGCACCGATCTCTACGATGCGGTGACCCATGTAGTGAGGACCACCTTCGGTATTCATACCGGTTGTTTCGGTATCGAGTACGACGATACGCTTGTTTTCATTCGAACTGCTTTTTTCGTTCGCGGTTTGTTCTGGAGTGCTACTGGTATTCATAAGGATAACTGTGTCAGACTATGCCGATAATGTGCTTGAGGTAATAGTATCAAATCATGACGAAACAAGTTGAAATTTTCACTGACGGTTCTTGTTTAGGCAATCCAGGACCTGGCGGCTATGGCATCGTACTTCGCTACAAAGAAGTCGAAAAGACGTTGGCAGAAGGTTTTACCCTAACAACCAATAACCGTATGGAAATGCTCGCTGCTGTTGTAGCACTACAAACCCTCAAAGAGCCTTGCTCGGTGATTCTGACTACCGATAGCCAATATGTTCGTCAAGGCATTACGCAGTGGATACATAACTGGAAAAAGCGCGACTGGAAAACCGCCGACAAAAAACCGGTAAAAAATGCCGATCTTTGGCAAAAACTCGATAAAGAGACAGCACGTCACACTGTCGATTGGCGTTGGGTGAAAGGACACGCAGGTCACCGAGAAAATGAAATGTGCGATGAGCTGGCGCGTACCGCCGCAGAAAACCCAACCCAAGAAGACACAGGCTATCAGCCAAGCTGATATTGGGAGTGGATAAAGATATCCGATAGCAAAAAGCCGACTACGAGTCGGCTTTTTCTGTTTTTAGCGGGCGCAGCGCACGAATGGGATGCAACGTGCAGCGAGTATCAGTCCTAAAGCTAGCGCCAACCGGAGAGAAGCGTCGTTTAAGGTGCCAGTGTGGCTTAATAGGTTTCAATGGATAGGTGCGCTTGCGAGCGACAATAAAATATTGGCTTCCAGCAAACGAGGCACAGCCACCTAACGCGTTCTCAAACCAGGTCCACATCGCTTGATACTTACTCATCGGGAACAATGCATAAGTATCACAATGAATCACTTCATAGTTCAGAACACCCAACCAATCTTTTACGCGGCTTGGCGTATACATCCGCCCACTCCAAGGTAAACTGTTCTTGCGCCACGGCATTAAACTAGCAAGCCCGGTGACACTGAATGGGTTAAAGCCGGTGATAATGATATAACCATCGTCCATCATTACTCGGTCGACTTCTCTTAATAGTCGATGAGGGTCATTGCTATAATCTAATTGATGACTAAGTACCACAACATCAAAACTTTTCTCCAAAAAGGGCAAATTATAGCCATCCGCTATCACATTATGTAATGGGTTCTGGATATCTAGGTTTACTTGATGTTGAATGTTGCATGTGCAGCTAGAAATCTCACTGCTGAGACCGCCGAGCTTGAGCATATGGTAACCAAATAACTTTGGACACCACTCATCGAGTCGAGTTTGAATTGATTCTCTCAACCAGTCCCCATTGTGCAATTGTGCCCAAGTGTAAGGACGCTCAAACTTCTTTCTGCTACGTGCTGGCTTCATCAATAATCTGTCTCACTTATTCTGTCGCACTGAAAGTGACTGGAGAACCAATAATGTTACATATCAAAAGCATACCTGCATTTAACGACAATTACATCTGGCTGATTGAAAATAGCGATCGCCGTTGTGCTGTCGTCGACCCCGGCGATGCGGCTCCAGTATTAGAGTACTTAGCACACCATGAGCTAACTTTAGATGCAATCTTGATTACACACCACCACCACGATCACATTGGTGGCGTTCCAGAGTTAGTTAGACAATTTCCAGGGGTTGATGTGGTGGGCCCGAAGAATGAGCCTATCCCAACATTGACACATCCAGTGGATGACGGAGACCAGCTGGAGTTGTTTGGCGAAGTGTTCTTGGTTCTTGGGCTAAGCGGGCACACGGCGGGCCATATCGGTTACGTTGGTGATGCAAAGCTATTCTGTGGTGATGTACTGTTCTCTGCGGGCTGTGGTCGCATCATGGAAGGCACTCCACAACAGATGTTTGATGCATTAAATAAGATTACGGCGCTTCCTCAAGAAACCGAAGTCTATTGTGCACATGAGTACACAGCAGCCAATATCGCTTTCGCACTTGCAGTTGAGCCAGATAACCAACATTTGCAGCAATATCGCGACCAAGTGAACCGACTTCGCGCACAAAATAAGTCGACCATCCCCACAAATTTGAGACAAGAGAAGTTTGTGAACCCTTTCTTGCGCTATACCGAGCCAAGTGTAGTGAAATCAGTATCTAATCGCACCGAAGAGACCGATCCTTTGTCGGTATTTACCGCTTTACGTGCGTGGAAGAACGAATTTTAACAAATACAGACTTGTCACTTATAGGGAGTGGCAAGTATTATCATCGGCCGTTTATTAAAAAGGCTGTAACATGCGAGTTAAGTACAGCTGGGCTTTGGTATTACTACTATCTGGTTGCCAATTAACTCAGTCAGAGAATCCCGACCAAGCTTCCGAGCAAACCAACACATCTCCTACAGAAGTTTCTCAAACGAACGTTTCACCTGAAGCGACCAAAGAAGAACAAAAAGTTGAAGCACCTGTCGTCACTCCACAAACACAAGAAGATGTTTGGAAACGTATTGCGATGCAACTTGAAATGGAAGTACCAGACCAAAAGAAGGTCGACTACTACCGAACTTGGTATCTAAAACACCCTAGTCATCTAAAAACCGTCTCCAAACGAGCCGAACCTTTCCTTTACTTGATCACCACCAAGATTGAAGAAAGAGACCTACCTTTAGAACTGGCACTGCTACCGGTTGTTGAAAGCTCATTCGACGCATTTGCCTACTCTCACGGCAGTGCCGCTGGCCTATGGCAATTCCTCGCTGGCACAGGTAAAGACTACGGACTTGAGCAGAACTTCTGGTACGACGGCCGCCGAGATGTTGCCGCCTCAACCGATGCTGCGTTAGATTTTCTAACCGACTTAAACAGACGTTTTGACGGTGACTGGCAACACGCAATCGCGGCATACAACAGTGGCGGTGGCCGTGTGAACAGCGCAATCCGTAAGAACAAGAAGCTTGGTAAACCAATCGACTTCTTCTCACTGGATCTGCCAAAAGAGACTAGCAGCTACGTACCTAAACTGCTGGCACTGGCAGACGTAATTGCCAACCAAGAAAAGTACGGCATTGATATTCCTGCAATTCCAAATAAGCCAGTACTGACTCTAGTTAACCCAGAAGAGCAACTGGACTTGGCTATTGCTGCGAACTATGCAGGCATTCCAGTAAAAGAGCTGCAAGGCTATAACCCTGCATATAACCAGTGGGCGACAGCACCAGAAAAGCATCAGAAGCTATTACTTCCTTTAGATTCAGTTGAAAAATTCAACAAAGAAGTAGCGGCCAATAAAGGCAAAGGCATGAAGCTGGTTCGTTACAAGGTTCAGTCTGGTGACAGCATCAGCGTACTGGCAAGCAAATACAACACCACCAGCAAGGTGATTCGCACTGCCAATGGTTTGAGCAACAACAACATTCGTATCGGTCAACACCTACTGATCCCGACTTCGACTAAAGACGATAAGGCATACGCGCTCAGCGCTTCTAACCGCCTAGCAAACACACAGTCAAAGAGTCGCGGTCAATACAAGCTAACCCATAAAGTAAAAAGTGGTGATAGCTTATGGACCATTGCACGCGCCAACAAGGTATCTCACCAGTCGCTTGCTAAGTGGAATGGCATGGGACCACGTGACACCTTACGAATTGGTCAAGAACTGGTCATCTGGAAGAACGGTTCTGACGGCGCCATCATCCGTACCATCTTCTATAACGTAAGATCAGGTGACACAGTCAGCGGTATTGCATCAAAGTTCAAGGTAAAGAGTTCAGATGTTGTAAAATGGAACACTTTGCAGAACCAGAAATACTTACAGCCAGGACAAAAACTGAAGCTGTATGTTGATGTAACTAAGGTAAGTGTATGAACCCATCAAGTAACCCACTCGTCATGCTGTTGGATATATTCCGTTCACCAACAGCTTGTTTCTTAGCGCTTTATCAACGAAGTGCTTGGGGATGGCAACCCTACGTTGTATTAATACTTAGCCCATTTTTATTTTGGGGTGCTTATTTTTCGAATGTAGATTTTGCGTGGTTAAGTGCAGAGCTATCTAAGCAATTAGCTCACACAAACCCAGACCAGTTGGCGTTACTTGATAGTAATACCCTACTTGCCAGTGAAATTATCAGCGATGTGTTTAGCCGCACGCTCACTATCGTTCTTTTGGCATTTTGGTTTAACCTTGCAACCAAACCTAGCCAACATCAGCATAGCTTTTGGCGATGGTTTGCAGCAGCATCAGTGATCATCTTCCCAGCAGTTTTAGGTGACATTGCGAGCTACGCAAGTCTAATCCTAAAGCACGGTCATGTGATGAACTACGCCGCTGACTTGAACAGCTTAAACGGCTTAATCAAGTTACCGCTTACTAGTGATTGGTCACAATTTGCTAGCTCATTACCACTGCTACTGCCTTGGTACATCGTACTTGGTTACGCGGCGGTCTTAACGTGGACAGAGTTTGAGCGTGGGCAAGCACTGGTGATTTCAGGCTTGCCGTGGATTGGCTATTACCTAATCTGGGCTATCTACATTTTAGTTTCGTAGATAACCGTTACTGAGTCTTAGCTTTACTCTATTTAGCCTTAAAAGTGACTAACATTGGATTATGATCAGAAGCGTCCGTCATGGGCGCTTTTGCTTTTTCTACCTCTAGCCCACGATAAAACACATGATCTAGCACTAGCCCCGTTATAAACTGAGTGCGATTATCAGGGTCAAAAGCGACTTCAGCCAAGCCTACTTTTTCCAGTGCTTCTTTTAATACAGCAAAGCGAGCCTCACTCCAGCTGTTAAAGTCACCAGCAAAAATAACCGGCCCACGATATTTTTGTAGATTGTCGGTTAAGCTCTTGAGTTGAGCTTCATAATCTTCGGTACCAAAGGTAAAGTTCACGGCGTGAATGTTGATCACCGCCAACTCCTCACCATTACTCAACTTGTAACGGGACCATAGAGCAGACTTAGGCAACTGCAACCAAGGCTCTTCATGGGTATAAGCACAAGCCTCGATAGGTAAATGAGTCGCGAGGTTAAGCACACCAGCACTTTTTTCGAATGCCTCAAACGCATTGACTCGAGTACTTCCCCATTGACCACTCGTCACCCACTGACGAAGTCCATCCGTCATGCTCGCTTCTTGTAGCAATACTAAATCGCTTCCCGCTGTCAGCTTGTTGAGTTCCGTCTGCCAATGACTGCGATTTTGCTTATAAATATTCCATACTGTGAGGCTTAAGCCGTCAGACACATCCAGCGCTTTAGGTTCAGAGTTTTGGTAGCAACTGTAGATGTCATTGCTGGTATTTGGAGAAGACGTAATAAGATTGGGCTTATTTGGGATCACGAAAATAAAGTGAAAACTAACAACAGCCAGTGTTATCAGTAATGTGATAACTATGATGGTTTTCTTGAACATAAAGCACCCTACCAGAAATGAAAAAGGAGCGATAAACGCTCCTTTTAGGGTAATAGTTTTTTTATACGGCGTCTTCGTCTTCTTCGCCAGTACGAATACGTACCACACGTTCAACGTCAGTGATGAAGATCTTACCATCGCCAATTTTACCAGTTTGAGCCGTCTCGATAATGGTATCAACACATTGGTCTGCTACTTCATCAGTAACAACGATCTCTAACTTAACTTTAGGCAAAAAGTCGACCATGTACTCTGCGCCACGGTATAGCTCAGTATGACCCTTTTGGCGTCCGAAACCTTTAACTTCAGAGACCGTCATACCCGTAATGCCCACTTCTGCAAGCGCCTCACGTACATCATCAAGTTTGAATGGCTTGATAATGGCTTCAATCTTTTTCATGTTCATCCCTTAAACTGTGCGAATGGCTCATTATCGGATAGCTATAGTAAACATTCAATGAAAAAAGCCAGAGCTTTAAAGCTCTGGCTCGAAATTCATCGTATTGTTTAATCTGTGCTTTAAGAGGGATTTACTTAAGGCTTGCGTAGTAAGCAGCTAGATTAGCAATATCTTCATCATTCAGCATTGAAGCTTGGGCCTGCATGACAGCAGCCAAGCCGCCGGTGCGCTGGCCGTTCTTATATGCGTTAATTGATGAAGCAATGTATTGCTCGTTTTGACCTTTAAGGTTTGGGTAACCCGGGATCACTGCGATACCGTCAGCACCGTGACAAGCTGCGCACACTGCTGCTTTTGCTTGTCCTGCAGCAACATCACCTGCCAGAGCGTTACCACTCAATAGTCCAAGTCCAAGAACTAATCCTAGTGTAATTTTCTTCATTGCATATTCCATTAATTATTTTTATTAAAGTGACATAGAATTGTGACACAAACTTTTTCTAGTTGCTCCAAAGTGCTTCACAATCTTGACCATCGTAGTTTTTATCTACGAATAACCCTAAAACAGCGATCACTCGATCACCATCCATTAATATAGGCGTTCTGCGCCTCAGCCAGCTAGGCACTTGGTACTCTTGAAACAGCTTCTTAAGCTTCCTGCTATGTCCACGCCCAACTGGGTGCGCCGATAATCCTTCGGGATTAAAGGTAACACGTAATACCGCATTTTGGTTTGGTAAGCTAAACGTTTGTACGCGACGCCCAGGTTCGGACTCAGATCCCCCCGCTTGCAAGCTCACATCTCCCAAGTCATCTGGCAGAACCAACCTTCCACCAACGGCAATTTCACCTTGCCAACCCGATAGATCTTTAGTCTTTCGAACCAAATAGAGCTTTTGATTAAAACGCCTAACTTCAACGCCGTTTAACACCAGCTTAGGGTTAGCATCACGCTGAGCACACGCCACTTCCTCCCAGATAAGCTGGAGTTGCTTTTGGCTCGGCATCGCTTGCTGGCAATGACCTAACCACATTCTCAACAAGCGCGCTCTTAGTAGAGCAGAGTGCGCAGATAATACCTCAATGCTCAAGCTCTGGTCACCACCAAGAGCGAGTTGTAAGTGAGAAGCTAACAACTCGTCTAGCAACATCTCTTGCTCGGCACAGAGCTGAGCGCTGCGACTAACAGACTCTCGAAAACTAGGCCAACGCTCGGTCAGCGCCGGAGTCACTTGATGGCGAATAAAGTTACGGTCGAAACGCACGTCCTGATTACTCTCATCTTCAACCCAAGTTAACCCCATACGGCGAGCGAACGCTTCAATCTCAGCTCTGGTCACTGACAGCATAGGACGAACAATATGAGCACCTGAAAATGGCATCACTTTCGCCATCGATGAGAGGCCTTTAGGACCACTGCCGCGCTTTAACGCTAATAGAAAAGTCTCGACTTGATCATCGACGTGTTGACCAGTAACCAGCACATCCCCTTGTCGAAGATGCGATTTGAAGGCGTTATATCTAGCGTCTCGAGCGAGCTTTTCAATACTTTCACCGATATGAACATCCAGTGAGACACGCTCCACTGCCAAAGGCACTGACAAATCATCACACCACACTTGGCATTGCTCAGCCCATTGGTCCGCATTCTCACTCAAGCCATGATGAACATGGATTGCCTGACAATCGATGCCATGAGTTTTGGCGTATTGCGCAGCCAACTCCAACAGCACTCGTGAATCAACCCCACCACTAAAGGCAACCACCAGCCGTTGAGGCTTGATTGCGCTTTGGTCAAATACAGAGGTAAACGTTTCGATTAAGTGAGTCATGAGGCCTAATAAACCAAGAAAGTGTTTGAAAGGTAATATTTAAATAATAAAAAAGGGTTGGCACTGAGTCCAACCCTTTCATTATCTTGTTACATAAAGTCTGCCTTCGAATAAGGCAGCTTATCAGCAGTAACCGTAGCTCATTAGACGCTGGTAACGACGCTCAAGAAGCGTTTCGTTATCAAACTGCTCTAGCTCTTCTAGTTGTTTAACTAAAAGGTCTTTCATGTTCTGAGCGGTTTGCACTGGATCACGGTGTGCGCCACCTAGCGGCTCAGGGATGATTTCGTCGATAAGCTCAAGCTCTTTAAGACGAGGAGCAATTAGGCCCATCGCTTCAGCAGCTTGTGGTGCTTTATCTGAGTCACGCCATAGGATCGAAGCACAACCTTCTGGAGAGATTACTGAGTACGTAGAGTACTGAAGCATGTTCACGTAGTCACCAACACCAATAGCTAGCGCACCACCAGAACCGCCTTCACCAACAACGTTACAGATAACTGGAACAGAAAGACCAGCCATAACCTTAAGGTTTTTAGCGATAGCTTCAGATTGACCACGTTCTTCCGCGCCAACACCTGGGTATGCGCCAGCCGTGTCGATGAAAGTAATGATAGGCATGTTGAAACGCTCAGCAGTTTCCATTAGGCGAAGTGCCTTACGGTAACCTTCTGGCTTTGGCATACCAAAGTTGCGAAGTACTTTTTCTTTAGTCTCGCGACCTTTCTGGTGACCAATAACCATAACAGGACGGCCATTTAGACGAGCCATACCACCCACGATTGCTTTGTCATCAGCATAAGCGCGATCGCCCGCCATCTCTTCAAATTCTGTGAATGCATGCTCCAGGTAATCTTTTGTGTAAGGACGTTGTGGGTGACGAGCAAGTTGAGCTACCTGCCATGCACCTAAGTCGCTAAAGATTTTCTGTTTAAGCTCTAAGCTTTTTTTCTCTAGTTGTTCGATTTCTTTGTCTAGATCTACCGCTGTGTCACCACCGTGACGCGAAACGTCACGTAGCGCTTCGATTTTTGCTTCAAGTTCAGCGATAGGCTTTTCAAATTCTAGAAAGTTCAGGCTCATCTATGAATCCTTGTTGATTCAGCTTTGCATTTGCGAAGCTAAATTTTAGTTAAATTCGAGTTCTACTTGGCTATTTCCAAGCAGCTGTTTTAATTCGTCTAGTAATGTATCACTTGGCGTCACGCGCCATTCTGTGCCCAATGTTAACCGCGCTCTAGCGTCGGCACGCTGGTAGTATACATTGACTGGGACCGTTCCGGCTCTATAAGGTTCTAAGATTTGACTAAATCGTTCAAAAAATTGACCATTAATTTGGGATTCATCGATAGATATCGATACCCCACGAGCATATTTTTCACGGGCGCTTCCTAAGTCCATGACCTCGCGCGCGGACATTTTAAGCCCACCGTTGAAGTCATCAAAGCTGACCTGTCCAGAAACGACCACAATTTTGTCTTTTTCGAGCAATTCTGCGTAACGATCGAGCGCATCTGAGAACAACATCACTTCCATACGCCCAGATCGATCGTCGATGGTCATCAAACCAATTCGAGTACCACGCTTGGTGGTCATTACTCGAGCTGCAATCACCAAGCCAGCAATCGTTAATGATTGGTCACGGCGTGTTGGCGTCGCATCTTTCAAACGGCAGCTGGTGTATTTCGCTAATTCTTTGATGTAAGCGTTAACCGGGTGACCCGTCAGGTACAAACCTAGCGTTTCACGTTCACCTTCGAGCCAAACCTTTTCAGGCCATCTTGGTACTTGGGTGTACTTGTGCTCGACTTCTTCCGGAGCATCCGTCAATACACCAAACATATCCGATTGCCCAAAGGACTCGGCATGGTGATATTGGCTTGCTGCTTTAACCGCATCAGCCAATGAAGCCATCATCGCTGCACGGTGAGGGCCTAATCTATCTAACGCACCCGATAGAATCAACTTTTCGATAACACGCTTGTTAACTTTCTTTAAATCAATACGAGCACAGAAGTCGAATAAATCTTTGAAGTAACCGCCCTTGTTGCGCGCTTCAATGATCGCTTCAATCGGGCCTTCACCTACCCCTTTGATCGCGCCGATGCCATAAACGATCGCACCGTCGTCATCAACATTAAATCGGTAGAGACCAGAGTTAATATCAGGCGGCAGCAATTTGAGCTTCATACGGAAACACTCATCAACAAGGCCAATAACCTTCTCGGTGTTATCCATATCCGCCGTCATTACCGCGGCCATAAACTCTGCAGGATAGTGTGTTTTCAGCCACAGCGTTTGGTAAGAAACCAATGCGTACGCAGCTGAGTGCGATTTGTTAAAGCCGTAGCCCGCAAACTTTTCTACCAAGTCAAAGATCTTCATGGCCAGCTCGCCATCAACACCGTTGGCTTCTGCACCTTCTTTGAAGGTACCACGCTGTTTAGCCATCTCTTCTGGCTTTTTCTTACCCATCGCACGACGCAGCATATCCGCGCCACCCAGCGTATAACCCGCTAGGATCTGTGCAATTTGCATTACCTGCTCTTGGTACAGGATGATGCCATAGGTTGGTTCTAACGTGTCTTTTAGCGATTCATGTTGCCATGTTTCATCTGGGTAAGAGACGGCTTCTCGACCGTGCTTACGGTCGATAAAGTTATCTACCATGCCTGATTGCAGTGGGCCCGGACGGAACAAGGCTACCAATGCGATGATATCTTCAAAACAGTCAGGTTGAAGACGTTTGATCAGGTCTTTCATACCACGAGATTCCAGCTGGAATACCGCAGTGGTTTCAGAGTTTTGTAGTAAGTTGAACGACGCTTGGTCATCCAAAGGAATCGATTCAATACGAACCGGCTCTTTACCTTCTTTCTTCAAGCGTGGGTTCACTAGGCCCAACGCCCAGTCGATGATGGTCAGAGTACGTAGACCCAAGAAGTCGAACTTAACCAAGCCAGCGGTTTCAACGTCATTCTTATCGAATTGCGTTACCGGGAAGTTACCTTCTGCATCCGCATAGATAGGCGCAAAATCTGTGATTGTGGTTGGTGAGATTACAACACCACCCGCGTGTTTACCGGCGTTTCGCGTACAACCTTCTAGAATGCGACACTTATCGATCAGTTCGCGAACCTCTTCATCACCATCGTAAAGCTCTGGCAATGCAGGCTCGGCAAGAAAGGCTTTCTCAAGTGTCATACCCGGATCTGGCGGTACAAGCTTAGAAATACGGTCGACGAAACCAAACGGGTGACCCAGTACACGGCCTACGTCACGAATTACCGCTTTTGCCGCCATGGTACCAAAGGTGATGATCTGGGATACCGCATCACGACCGTACATTTCAGCAACGTGGTCGATAACTTGGTCACGCTTATCCATACAAAAGTCGATATCGAAATCGGGCATCGAAACACGTTCTGGGTTCAAGAAACGTTCGAATAGTAGATCGTATTCAAGTGGATCGAGATCGGTGATATCCAATGCGTACGCCACCAATGAACCCGCACCCGAACCACGACCTGGGCCTACTGGCACATCGTTATCTTTAGACCATTGGATGAACTCCATTACGATCAAGAAGTAACCTGGGAAACCCATGTTGTTAACAACTTCCAGTTCAACCTTTAGGCGCTCGTCATATTCTGGGCGGCGCTCTGCTCGCTCTTTTTCATCAGGAAAAAGGAATGCTAAACGACGCTCAAGACCTTCTTCTGACTTCTTAATCAAGAAGTCTTCAATCGCTAAACCTTCAGTCGGGAAATTCGGGAGGAAGTACTCACCAAGACGAACAGTGACGTTACAACGCTTAGCAATCTCAACACTGTTTTCAAGCGCTTCTGGGATATCTGAGAACAGCTCACACATCTCTTCTTCGCTACGAAGATACTGTTGCGCACTGTAGTTCTTCGGACGACGAGGATCGACCATCGTGAAGCCATCATGAATCGCCACACGGATTTCATGGGCATCAAAAAGATCTTCAGTCAGGAATACCACTTCGTTGGTTGCAACAACAGGTAAGTCTTCTTGCTCAGCCAGTTCCAACGCAAAGTGCAGGTAAGACTCTTCATCCGGACGTCCGGTACGAATCAACTCAAGATAAAAACGATCAGGGAAGTATGTTTTGTAAAACTCGACACTGCTCGCGACCAGATCACGGTTACCTTTCAGCAATGCCTTACCGATTTCGCCTTCTTTGGCGCCAGATAAGATAATCAAGCCTTCAGCGTTTTCGATTAACCACTCTTTGTCGATCACAGGTTGATGCTGTATGTGACCACGCAAGTAAGCTTTTGAAATCAGCAAGGTAAGGTTGTTATAACCTTTGTTATCAGACGCTAAAACCGTCAGTTTCGTCAGCTCATCTCCAAATTCTGGAGATTGCATCAAAAAATCAGCACCAATAATTGGTTTAACCCCACACCCATGGGCAGTACCGTAAAATTTCACCAAACCACATAGGTTAGTGAAGTCGGTAAGTGCTAGAGCTGGCATACCCATTTCAGCGACTTTTTTAACTAGTGGTGGCACCTTAGACAGGCCATCCACCATAGAAAAGTCACTGTGTACGCGTAGGTGAACAAATTTTGGATCTGACATTATTTTTCCTTAGTTCTAGGCCGGAGCCTAGGATTACATTCGAAGCACTGAGTGTATTCTATTTTTTTCTATTGCTAGTAAGCAAATTTAATAGATCTTATCTATGTAGAGCTTAATCAATGCCTAGAATACGCTTTACTGGCTTAAAGCTTTTACGATAGTGCTCGGTAACACCGTGCTTTTCAATTGCCTCGAAATGCGCCTTCGTCGGGTAACCTTTGTGTTTAGCAAAACCAAATTCCGGGTGAAGCTTATCGAGCTCCTCCATCTCTTGGTCACGAACTACTTTAGCGATAATAGAGGCAGCACTGATTTCAGCGACACGCAAATCTCCTTTAACCACTGCAATGCCAGCCATTGGCAATTCAGGTACACGGTTGCCATCAATCAAAGCCATATCTGGCTGAACACTTAACCCCGCAATCGCGCGCTGCATCGCAACCATAGTCGCTTGTAGAATATTGAGTTCATCAATTTCTTGCGGTGAACAACGACCAACCGACCACGCCAATGCTTTCTCTTTAATTTCAGGAAGCAGAGCAAGGCGCTTTTTCTCAGACAGTTTCTTTGAGTCGTTCAAGCCTTCAATGGGATTATTCGGGTCTAGGATAACCGCAGCTGTCACTACATCGCCAACCAATGGCCCACGCCCTACTTCATCGACGCCAGCAAATAGCTGGTAGCCTTGAGGGTATTCGAAAGGTGGAAGCTCTTTTTTCTCTTTTACTGCCATGACAATTCTCTTTGTAACTTTTAAGCTCATGCCTTTGAAACTAGCACGTTATGATTCAACAAACTCTCGGCCGATCAATTTCAGCACCGCGTTGGCGGCTTGTTTGTCTGCATCTTTACGGATCCAGTGGTGCATTTCAGTAAAGCGTTCAATCAACGCACTGTTATCTGTAGCTAGCATCTTATCAACCGAAGGGAATAAGAAATCTGGATGGCACTCTTCCAAGATGTGCTCTTTGACAATTTCTTCGCCCGCCAGAATATTCGGCAGTGACACAAATTCGGTGATAGCTAGCTTCTTCACAATGTAGCCAGTCAATTTATTCACTTTGTAGCCCACAACCATTGGACGCTTAAGCAGCATACATTCAAGAGCGACCGTGCCGGATGCCAATAGTACAGAGTCCGCTGCAGTGATCACGTTACGAGCTGTATCCTGCACAATGATAAAATCTAATTCTGGTGCTGTCGCCTTCCAAATCTCGGTAAATTGTTGCTTGCGGGTTTCGTCAACAGCAGCCACCACGAAACCGATGTCTGGGTACTTTTGGTTGATACGTTTACAGGTTTCAATGAACGGTTGAGCGATAAGCTTCATTTCACCACCACGACTGCCCGGCAGAACCGCTAGCCACTGCTTGTCTTGCTCAAGATCAAGCAGTTCTCGTGCTTCCGCTTGATTTGGCTCAAGTGGAATGGCATCTGCCAGTGTATGGCCAACAAATTCACAGGCAACGTTGTATTTGTCGTAGAACGCTTTTTCAAATGGTAGGAACGCCAGTACCAGATCGGTTGCTTTATCGATCTTAAAAATACGTTTTGGACGCCATGCCCATACTGAAGGGCTAACGTAATGAACCGTTTTTATACCGGCGTTCTTAAGGTCTAGTTCCAGTCTCAAGTTAAAGTCAGGAGCATCAATACCAACGAACACATCTGGTGGGTTCTGAGTGAAATATTTAACCAGCTCTGCTTTTACTTTGAGCAGACGAGGCAAGCGACCAAGCACTTCAACAAGGCCCATTACGGCAAGCTCTTCCATCTCAAACAAAGATTCACAGCCTAGCGCTTTCATTTTTGGCCCGCCAATACCAACAAATTCTGCATTCGGGTACTGAGCTTTTATCGCTTTAATAAAACCTTCGCCAAGGGTATCGCCAGAGAGTTCTCCGACAACAATGCCTACCCGCAGTGGCTCGTTGGAAACAAAGCCTGAGTTATTGGTTTGTGCTTCTTGCTGTGCCATAGTTTTCCAATTCCCTTCTCGCCTAAAACAAAAAAGATCGCCTTAAAAGTAGCGATCTTTTTTATATCAATCACACCTGGTATTAACGAATAATACCGCGCTCAGAGTTCTCTAGCATCTCTAGCATAGGAGTTACCGAAGCAAACTCTTTCGCCATATCAACTAAAGCCGCTTTCGCTTCTTCAAGCGTTTTGCCGGAGCGGTAAAGCTCTTTGTACGCTTTTTGCAGTGCACGAATCTCTGGTTTCTCGAACCCGTTACGTTTCAAACCAACAAGGTTAAGACCAAATGGTGCTGCATGGTTACCTTGTGCAAGTACGTACGGCAGTACATCTTGAACAACGGCAGAACAACCACCAATGTAAGCGTAAGCACCGATTGAACAGAACGGGTGAATCGCAGAAAGCGCCATAACACCAGCGTAATCGCCAACCGTTACGTGACCACCTAAGATAGCATTGTTACCAATGTGAGTGTGGTTACCAACAATAACGTCGTGCGCTACGTGAGCGTTAACACAAAGCAGGTTGTCATCACCGATCACTGTAGTTGCTTTATCTTGAACCGTACCACGGTGGATTTGAACCGCTTCACGAATCACGTTGCGATCGCCGATCACAACCGTTGTGTCTTCACCACCGTACTTCTTGTCTTGGTTCTCTTCACCAATCACAGCGTGTGGGAAAATGCGGTTTTCTTTACCAATGGTAGTGTGACCTTTGATCACAACATGCGACATGATCTCTGTATCGTCACCAATGGTTACATTACCAGCAATGTAAGTAAAAGGGCCAACTGTTACATTCGCACCAATCGTTACATCACCTTCGATAACTGCAGCCGGGTGAATTTTTGCTGTTTCATGAATCATATTAAAACTCTCTACGAGCACATTTAAGTTCAGCTGAACATACTACTTCGCCGTCAACTTTCGCAACGCCGTTAAATGACGCGATACCACGACGCTCTTTTAGGAATTCAACTTCGATAACCAGCTGGTCACCAGGTACTACTGGCTTACGGAATTTCGCTTTATCAACACTTGCGAAGTAGTAAAGCTCATTACCAGAAGGTGCACCAAAAGATTTAAATGCTAGAAGACCTGTAGCTTGCGCCATAGCTTCTAGGATCAACACACCTGGGAATACAGGAAGTTGAGGGAAGTGGCCAGTAAACTGAGGCTCGTTAACAGAAACATTCTTAATTGCAGTCAGTGTTTTTTCTTTTTCAAAGCTAGTCACACGATCAACCATTAAGAATGGGTAGCGATGAGGTAATAGTTCCTGAATTTCAGTAATGTTCATCGTTGTCTGTTCAGTAGTCAAAGTCGTATTCCTATATGTATTCTTTATTTAATTAGAAAGATTATAAACGAAAAAGACTCGCTGTACGCGAGCCTTTTATTAGAAATGCTGGAATTATGATTCCGCGCTCTTCTCGATAAGTTTTTCAACGGTTTTCAAACGCTTGTTCATTTCATCAATACGATGAACACGCGTTGCTGTTTTACGCCATTCTTTGTTTGGCTGTAAAGGAATACCCGAAGAGTACATGCCTTTCTCAGAGATGCTGCGCATAACCATACCCATACCAGTTATAGTTACGCCGTCTGCGATTTCAATGTGACCATTGATAACGCTACCACCACCAATAATACAGTACTTACCTATCGTCGTGCTGCCTGCGATGATAGTACCACCCGCAAGAGCAGAACCATATCCGATGTGAACGTTGTGTGCGATTTGCATTTGATTATCGATGATAACGTTGTCTTCAATAACGGTATCATCTAGCGCACCACGGTCGATCGTTGTACATGCACCGATCTCAACACGGTTACCAATGCGAACAGAACCAACTTGAGGGATCTTAACCCACTCGCCTTTCTCGTTCGCATAACCAAAGCCATCAGAACCAATCACCGTACTTGATTGAACTAAACAAGCTTCACCAATTACCACTTCATGATAAATGCTTACGTTAGCCCACAGCTTAGTGCCTGCGCCAATCTTTGCGTTTTTACCGATAAAGCAACCAGCACCGATGATCACATCGTCACCAAGAACAACACCAGACTCAATCACAGCGTTCGCACCAATAGACACGTTTTGTCCAAGAGTTGCATCGCTCGCAATTGAAGCTGAATCAGCAATAGCCGCAGCCGGTGCAGGAGTAGTATCAAGCGCTTGAGCAACCTTAGCAAAAGCAACGTAAGGGTCACTGACCACAATCACGTTAGTCTTACACAGTTCGCGCTCACTCTCTTTAACCATAATCGCTGATGCTTTACAGTCACCTAGGTGCTTGCTGTACTTAACGTTAGAAAGGAACGTAATGTTACCTTCTTGCGCTTTATCCATAGGAGCAACAGCAGAAACGGTTACAGTACCGTCACCATGTAGCTCCCCCCCGGTAATGGTTGCCAATTCGGCTAAAGTCAGTGTCTTCATAAAACTTATTTTAGTTCTTTAATTACTTTCTCAGAGATGTTGTATTCAGGCTTGCCGTATTGTAGCGCTTGAATATCAACGATCATGTCGTAGCCTTCTTTCTCTGCAACTTTCGTTACAGCATCTTGAATCACTTTGAATAGCTTCTGCTTCTCTTGTGCTTCACGACGTTGGCTTGCTTTTTCTAGTGCTTGAGCTTTGATTTTGTACTTGCTGTCTAGTTGGCCTACTTCGATACGTAGCTTCTCAACTTCGTCAGGACCCAGTAGCTCGCCATCACGCTTAAGCTTTTCAATCTTCGTTTTTGCTTCAGCTTGAATGCTCTGTAGCTCAGCTGCTTTGTCTTTGAACTCTTCCTGCATTTTTTGAAGAACAACTTCACGCTGAGGTAGAGCCTGGAATACTTGTGCAGTGTTTACATAACCCACTTTTTGCGCAGCTTCAGCAGCTGTTGCAAAGAAAGAAGAGCTAAGAACTACAAGGCCTAAACCTGCTGCTTTAATCATATTTTTCAAAATATTGTCCTTTAAATATTAGAAAGTTCTACCAATGGTGAATGTGAAGAATTCCTCATCATCACCTTCGTAAATTTTAATTGGTTTCGCTAGAGAGAAAACCAGTGGGCCCATCGGTGACATCCATTGAAGGGCAGCACCATAAGATGAACGGTAATTCGTTGGATCAGAGTAATCGTAGTAGTACTGGCTGCCACTGTTAGGTGCGCCACGGTCTACGAACTCGGTATCCCAAACACTTGCCATATCGAAGAAGACACTGGTACGAATCTGGCTGCGAGCTTCATCAGAAGCAAACGGAGTAGGTACGATTAGCTCTAAACTTGCCAAAGCAACCGCGTTACCACCTACTGAATCATCCGTAGCGGTGTCGTAGGTTGGGTTGTTACCTGTGCTGCTTCCGTAAACGGCTTTTGGACCTGCCGAGTTAGAGCCAAAACCACGTAGGGTTGTAAAACCACCCGCGTAGTAGTTCTCGTAGAATGGGAACAAGTTATCGTTACCATCCGTTTGACCATAACCATTACCATAGCCTAATCGGCCACGCATCAATAGTGTGAACTCATGCTTTTGGGTCAGCGGGATGTAATGTTTTACATCGTACTGCATTTTGAAGTACTGAGCATCAGAGCCAGGTACCGTCATTTTAGCGAAAGCACGTTGGTGGTTACCTTCTGTTGGGAAGAAACCACGGTTCAAGTTATTACGTGTCCAAGAAATATTGATATCGAAGTCATCAGTTAAGATGTGCTCGTCACCGTATTGGTCGATACTTCTCGCAAACTGTTCAACCTGGATATAAGTCGGAACGTTACCGATCTTGTTGTGTGTATAGCCAACACCAAACTCAATGCGGTTCAGCTCATCCATAGGGAAGCCCCATGTTAAGCTCGTGCCATAACTTTGGTTGGTATAGTCGACGATGCCCGCTTCAGATGCTTCAAACTCGTTGTAGAAGATCTTACCACCCAAGCTCACACCATCTAGGTTCCAGTATGGGTCACGGTAGTCTAAGCTCACGTTCTTTTGGTAATCGTTCATCATGGCACTTACGCCAACACGGTTACCAGAGCCCGCAAAGTTATCTTGCTGAAGACCAACCTGGAAGCTCACACCAGACTCAGTACCGTAGCCGACACCAAAATTGATGCTACCCGAGTTCGCTTCTTTAACGTTGTAAACCAAATCAACTTGGTCTTCACTGCCTGGTACACGAACGGTTTGTACATCAACCGTTTCGAAGAAACCTAGACGGTTAAGACGGCTCTTACCGGTATCAATCGATTTAGAGTTAAGCCAGCTACCTTCCATTTGACGCATTTCACGACGTAACACTTCATCTTTTGTCGAGTTGTTACCTGTAAAACGAATGTCACGTACGTAGATACGGCTACCCGCTTCAACGTTGATAACCAGTGAAACCTCTTTGGTCTCGTCATTGAACTCTGGAATCGTACGAACTTGCGGATACGCATAACCTGACTCGCCAAGAATACGCTTAACGCCTTCTTCCAGTGATGTCACAGAAGAGCCGTTGTAGGTATCGCCATCTTCAAATGGCACAAGCGCTTCAAAATCAGCTTCGCGGCCAATAAGCTCACCACGGAATGATACGTCTTTAACTGTGTAAGCTTCGCCTTCATCTAGACCAAGCGTAATATAAACGCCTTTCTTATCTGGAGAGATCGCCACCTGCGTAGAGTCAACCTTAAATTTCAGGTAACCGCGGTCAAGGTAGTAAGATTTAAGCGCTTCAATATCACCAGCAAGCACTTGCTTCTGGTATTTTTCATCCGCTAGGAAGTTCCACCAAGCCACATCTACATTGAGGTTGAAGCGGCTAAGCAGTTCTTCATCAGTAAACACTTCGTTACCGATAAAGTTAATTTGCTGAATCTTAGCTGAAACGCCTTCAGTAAAGACAAATTTAAGGTCAGAACGGTTACGTGGCAGAGGTGTTACAACCGCGTTTACTGTCGCGTTGTATTTACCAACACTGTAGTAAAAATCTTCAAGGCCTTTCTCGATGTTACTTAGCGTAGTGCGGTCAAGAGCTTCACCTTCACGAACACCAGATGCATCTAGGTTCTGCTGAAGTTGTTCTTCTTTGATCGCTTTATTGCCCGAGAAAGAGATACTTGCGATGGTTGGTCGTTCTTTCACTTGAACAATCAAGACACCTTCATCGCGAAGAACTTTAACGTCTTCAAAGTTACCCGAAGCGTACAATGCACGAATGATCTCAGAAACGTCGCTTTCATCTACTTCATCGCCAATACGTACTGGCATTTTCAGTAGAGCCGCACCAAGTGCAACACGCTGTAAACCTTCGATCTTGATATCTTGAACTACAAAGTTTTGTGCTCCGTTCGCAGCCACACTGGTGGCTAATAGACTTGCGAACAGAATTTGCTTAATCGCCATACTTATTCTAATTATTCCTTGCTACTACCAATGCCTGTGAGAAACCATTCACAGACGAGTAAAATCGTTAAATATTGCCAGAGCCATTAAAGAGAAGAGGATCGCCCCTCCCACTCTGTATCCCATCTCCTGAACTTTCTCAGGGACTGGTTTACGAGTAACGGCCTCAATAGCGAAAAAGAGCAAATGTCCGCCATCAAGCATAGGCAGCGGAACCAAATTAATAATACCTAAGTTAACACTGATCAGAGCTAAAAAGCCTAAGAAGTAAACCAAACCGTAATCAGCGGTTGTACCTGCGCCTTTAGCAATTGAAATCGGGCCACTTAAGTTGTTTAAGCCAACATCACCAACGATGAGCTTTTTCAGCATAGTAAGCGTCAGACCAATGATTTGACCTGTTTTATCAAATGCTTTTCCTACAGACTCAATTACACCAAATTGTAACTCAAAGCGATAATCTTCTGGCCATTCTGCGACTTCCGGAGCAATACCCGCATAGCCGATTGTTGAACCATCAGAAAGCTCGCGGCTTTTCGGTGTCATTACGAGTGATTGCTCACTGCCGTTTCTTGATACAACAACGTCTAAAGGTGTCATTGGATTCGAGCGAATTAACTCAACCACTGATTGCCACTGCTCAATTGGTTGACCATTAATCTCAACAATTTGGTCGCCCGCTTCTAGACCAGCAGAGTAAGCAGCACCATCATCAATCACTTGAGCCAGCACTGTCGAGATCTCTGGAGAGTATGGTCTAAAGCCAAGCGTTGTCATCGCAGATTCAGTTTCTGGGTTGAACGACCAGTCTGAAATATCCAACGTCAATTGTTGCTCAAAGCCGATATCGTCTTGCGCAGACACCGTTACTATCATCGATTGATCACCAATATGCGATATCAAACCCATATTGACTGATTCCCAATCTGCGGTTTTGATTCCCGAAATAGATTTAAGTTCCATTCCAGTTTCAATTCCGGCTTGTGCAGCAATAGATTGTGGAGTTACCTCACCAATAACAGGCTTAACCGCCGGCACACCAATCAAAAATACTAACCAATATGCAAACACAGCAAAGATGAAGTTAAACGCTGGTCCAGCTCCGACAATCGCGGTTCGCTTCCACAACGGCTTTTTATCAAACGCGTACTGCTGCTCGTCTTCTGACAGGTCATCGACACGACCATCGAGCATTTTTACGTAGCCGCCCAGTGGAATCACGGACAAGCTGTATTCTGTACCGTCACGGCCAACTTTGCTCCAGATTGATTTACCAAAACCAATCGAGAATTTTTCAACTTTTACACCGCAACGACGAGCAACCCAGAAGTGTCCAAACTCATGAACCGCGACCAGAATGCCAAGCGCTATGATAAAAGATGCGAAGTTCCACAGAATTCCACTCATGCTAGCTGCTCTTTAATAAATTGAATGGCTATTTGACGAGACATATTATCTAGCTCAAGCAGGCTTTCCAAGCTATCTAAGCCTTCAGAGTTATGTTGTTCACATACTTTGCTCATAACATGTTCGTTAATGACTGCAATATCGGTAAATTTAACCTGATTGTTCAAGAAAGCGTCGACTGCAATTTCGTTTGCTGCGTTGATCGCTGTCGTAGCATGCTGACCTAAGTAACACGCTTCGATGGCTAATTTCAAACATGGGTAACGGTTGAAGTCAGGCTCTAAGAAAGTCAGTTCACCAACTTTGGTGAAATCCAGAGGCTTAACACCCGCTTCAGTACGTTCAGGGTACGACATCGTCAGTGCGATAGGTGTCGCCATATCTGGTTCACCCATTTGAGCAAGCACGGAACCATCCTTGTACTGAACCATAGAATGGATCACAGACTGAGGGTGGATAATCACCTTTAGCTGATCTTGAGATGCATTAAACAGCCATTTCGCCTCAATGTACTCAAGACCTTTATTCATCATAGTCGCAGAATCGACAGAGATCTTAGGCCCCATAGACCAGTTAGGGTGTGCGATAGCGCGTTCAGGAGTCACTGTTTCTAGCTCAGCCACGTCGGTATAACGGAAAGGACCACCAGAACCGGTTAGTAGGATATGGTTAATGCCGTTAGCTTCTAAATCACAGCGACCTAAATTAGTTTGGACGTTTTGTGGCAAGCATTGGAAGATAGCATTGTGTTCACTATCTACAGGAAGAAGCTCAGCACCGTACTTTTCCACAGCATCGATAAACAGCTGTCCAGACATCACCAAGGCTTCTTTATTTGCCAACAGGATACGCTTACCCGCCTTAACTGCTGACATCGTTGGAAGCAGGCCAGCCGCGCCAACAATCGCAGCCATCACCGTATCCACTTCATCCAAAGAAGCAACCTTGCACATGCCTTCAGAGCCTGAGAGTACTTGGACGTTTGGGTGATTAATTGACAAGGTGTCAGCGAGCTGAGATGCAGCATCAGGACAAGCCATAGCAACATAGCTTGGTTGCCACTTTTCTACTAACGCCAGCATCTTTTCAACATTCGAGCCACCAGCCAGCGCAACGACTGAATAAAGATCTGGGTTTTGCTCAACGACTTTTAGTGTACTTGCACCAATTGAGCCAGTTGCGCCTAGGATAGTTAGATTTCGCATCACATATGACCGTAGAAATGTAATAAAGGGCAGATTCACTGCCCTTTTAATTAGAATGCTAAGTAAAGCAGAGCAAAGACAGGGAATGCAGCCGTTAAGCTATCGATTCTATCTAGTATACCACCATGACCAGGAATCAGATTACTGCTGTCTTTGACCCCAGAAACACGCTTGAACATGCTTTCAACAAGGTCACCAAGAACAGAGATAACAACGGTCACAAGTGTAATCACAATCATGTGTAAAGGGCTTGAGAATTGGATATTGAACAAGTCAGCAAAAATCCAAGCCACAATCACTGCGGTGATGATACCGCCAACAAGGCCTTCAATTGTCTTGTTCGGGCTAACGGCTGGTGCCATTTTACGCTTACCGAAGCTCTTACCAGAGAAGTAAGCGCCACTGTCTGCAGCCCATACCAGAAGACACACAAACATCACGAGTTTTGCGCCGTGGTAAGGATCAACGTCAATACCGTTAGCGCGCAAAATCACTACACTCCAAAAGAATGGCAGCAGAGTTAGTACACCAAAACCATGACGAAGAAACGATGAGTCTTTCCATGCTGGCATAGACTTAGGATAAGTCACTGCCATACCACTTGCGATTACCCACCAAATTGAACCAATCGTTAAAATGGCGTAGTGAGCACTCGATAAGTTATTTAGGCTAAATGCATCAAAAGGGATAAAAGCAAAACTTGCAGCACTTACCACAACCGTTGGAATCAACGCTAAATAACGCGATTTGCTTTCAACAAATTGAGTCCACTCCCAGTAGCCCAATAGCGAGATAACCGCCAATGAAAGGATAAACGTAGGAAGTGATAACTCGAAAATTCCTAGAATAACTAGGGGAGCTAAAATCAACGCCGTAATAATTCGTTGTTTCAAACCAAAAAATCCTTATTAACTGTCCATCAGAGCTTTAATCTGCTCACCGGTGCAGCCAAAACGGCGCTCACGATTTACAAACCAAGTCACAGCTTCTACCAAGCTGTCTTCATTAAAGTCTGGCCAGAATTGTTCAGTAAAATACATTTCGGCGTAAGCCAACTGCCAAAGCATGAAGTTACTAATGCGGCATTCACCGCTGGTGCGGATCAGAAGATCAACTTCAGGAATATCCGCCATTGTCAGGTGCTGTGTAATCATAGCTTCATCAATGTCTTCTACATTAATATCGCCAGACTTTACCTGTTGAGCGATGGAAGTCATCGCTTGCTGAATATCCCACTTACCACCGTAGTTCGCGGCGATATTGATAACCATACCGGTATTGGTGCTAGTCAAAGCTTCCGCTTCTTCGATTTTCTTTTGTAGTCGATCATTGAAACGACTTTTATCACCAATAACACGAAGTTGTAGATTATTTTTATGGAGCTTTTTCACTTCACTTGAAAGCACGGAGATAAAGAGTTCCATCAAAATACCCACTTCTTCCTCTGGTCGACGCCAGTTCTCGCTACTGAATGCGAAAAGTGTAACGGCTTTGATGCCGAGTCTGGCAGCAGAAGAGATGGTTTTGCGAACGGCTTGAACACCGTTTTTATGACCAAAGACGCGAGGCTTGCCCTGAGCTTTTGCCCAGCGACCATTACCATCCATGATGACAGCAATGTGTTTAGGAAGAGAGTCTGTGAACGCTTGAGAATTATGCATAAAAGAGTGAATCAAATTCTAATAGTCGAACAGAGTAGCATAAAAAAACGCTGAACAGTGAGTACAGCGTTTTTCCGGAAAGAAAAGAATATGGAAAATTAAACTTCCATCAACTCTTTTTCTTTAGTTGCTAGAACTTCGTCTACGTTCTTAACCGCAGCGTCAGTTAGCTTTTGAATTTCGTCTTGTGCTTTACGATCTTCATCTTCAGAGATTTCTTTGTCTTTAAGAAGTGCTTTTAGATCGCCATTCGCGTCACGACGGATGTTACGGATAGCAACACGGCCACCTTCAGCTTCGCCACGAACGATTTTAACTAGGTCTTTACGACGCTCTTCCGTTAGCGGTGGAAGTGGAACACGGATAACCGTACCCGCAGACATAGGGTTTAGACCTAGGTCAGATGTCATGATCGCTTTTTCAACTAGAGGCGTTAGTGTTTTATCAAACACTGTGATTGCTAGAGTACGTGCGTCTTCAGCAATAACGTTAGCAACCTGAGTCAAAGGCGTTGGTGCACCGTAGTACTCTACTGTAAGGCCAGAAAGTAGGCTTGGGTGTGCACGACCTGTACGAATCTTTTGCAGGCTGTTTCTTAGTGCATCAACACTTTTTTCCATGCGCTCTTGAGCGTCTTTTTTGATTTCGTTAATCACAATTTCACCTTGATTATGTTCTTTCTTCAAGAAAGCTTTTTATTTGGAGTGATAAGGATAAAGCTTACCAGAGTATAGCCCCCAGTAAGCCCGAAAAATTAGTCAGCGTCGCTGATTAATGTACCTTCAGTTTCACCCATCACCACGCGGCGTAGTGCGCCTGGCTTATTCATGTTAAATACACGGATTGGCATTTTGTGATCACGTGCTAGCGTAAATGCAGCCAAGTCCATTACTTTAAGCTCTTTCTCAAGAACTGTGTTGTAAGACAAAGCATCATACAGCTCTGCGTCTGGGTTTGCTACTGGGTCAGCAGTAAATACACCATCTACTTTTGTCGCTTTTAGAACTACGTCAGCTTCGATTTCGATACCACGTAGACATGCAGCAGAGTCAGTAGTGAAGAATGGGTTACCAGTACCAGCAGAGAAGATCACAACGCGACCTTGACGTAGTTGGCTGATTGCATCTGCCCAGTTGTAGTCGTCACACACACCTTTTAGAGGGATTGCAGACATTACACGTGCGTTTACGTAAGCACGGTGCAGAGCGTCACGCATAGCAAGGCCGTTCATTACTGTTGCAAGCATACCCATGTGGTCGCCGACAACGCGGTTCATGCCAGCTTCAGCAAGACCAGCACCACGGAACAGGTTACCGCCACCGATAACAACACCAACTTGAACGCCTAGTTCAACCAATTCTTTTACTTCTTGAGCCATACGATCAAGGATCGTTGGGTCAATACCAAAACCTTCTTCGCCTTGTAGCGCTTCACCGCTAAGTTTTAACAGAATACGTTGATACGCTGGTTTAGGGTTCGTAGTCATGGAGTTTACCTTCCAAAGAGTTGATGATTAACAGTCATGGATAAAAACTGAGTAAGTCAGTTTGCATTCATAACCGCTAACGTTGCCTTCAAAAATAGTTCACTATTCATAAAAAGACCGCAGCATTTGCCACGGTCTTTTTTCAAACAATACGCTAAGGATTAACCTTTTTGTACCGCTGCAACTTCGTCAGCGAAGCTCATTTCAGCAGCTTTCTCAATACCTTCACCAACTTCTAGACGTACGAAGTTAGATACTGCAGCGCCTTTTTCTTTAAGGATTTCGCCAACAGTTTTCTTAGGTTCCATGATGAAAGCTTGACCTGTTAGAGAGATTTCGCCCGTGAATTTCTTCATGCGGCCGATAACCATTTTCTCAGCGATCTCTTGAGGCTTACCTTCGTTCATAGCGATTTCAACTTGAACTTCTTTCTCTTTAGCAACTACGTCTGCTGGTACGTCTTCTGGGTTAACAAACTCAGGACGAGAAGCAGCTACGTGCATAGCAACGTGCTTAAGAGTTTCAGCTTCGCCTTCACCAGCTACAACAACACCGATTTTCTCACCGTGACGGTAAGAAGCTAGAGCAGCACCTTGTACGTATGCTACGCGACGGATGTTGATGTTTTCGCCGATTTTTGCAACTAGAGCAACGCGAGTTTCTTCGAACTTAGCTTGTAGCTCTTCTACAGAAGCTTGAGTAGCTACTGCGTCAGCTGCTACTTCTTCTGCGAATGCAGTGAAGCTAGCATCTTTTGCTACGAAGTCAGTTTGGCAGTTAACTTCAAGAAGAACAGCTACACCGTTCTCTTCTTTGATGATGATTGCGCCTTCAGCAGCAACGTTACCAGCTTTCTTAGCTGCTTTCGCTGCGCCAGATTTACGCATGTTTTCAATTGCTAGTTCGATGTCAGCGTTTGCTTCTACAAGCGCTTTCTTACATTCCATCATGCCAGCGCCAGTGCGCTCGCGAAGTTCTTTAACTAGAGCAGCAGTTACAGTTGCCATTCTCTATTCCTCGGTTGATTCGAAAATAAGGTAAAAATCAGGGGCCAAAATGAGGCCCCCGATCTAACTATAACTTAGCTTACATTTAATAAAGATTTCAAAATCTATATTAGCTAAGCCAAGCGTGATTCAGAGCCGCTATTATTCAGCTTCTACAAAACCATCTTTTTCAGCAGCTACAGCAGCAACGTCTTTGTTACGACCTTCTTTAACCGCGTCTGCAGCAGCGTTTAGGTAAAGCTGTACTGCACGGATTGCATCGTCGTTACCTGGGATAACGAAGTCAACGCCGTCTGGGTTAGAGTTAGTATCAACTACAGCGTAAACTGGGATACCTAGGTTGTTTGCTTCTTTAACTGCGATGTGTTCGTGATCAGCATCGATTACGAATAGAGCGTCTGGTAGGCCGCCCATGTTCTTGATACCACCAAGAGACTTCTCTAGCTTCTCCATTTCACGAGTGCGCATTAGAGCTTCTTTCTTAGTTAGCTTGTCGAAAGTACCGTCTTGAGCTTGCGCTTCAAGTTCTTTCAGACGCTTGATAGACTGACGAACAGTTTTGTAGTTCGTTAGCATACCGCCTAACCAGCGGTTGTTAACGTAGAACTGGTTGCTGTTTACAGCAGCTTCTTTAACAGCTTCAGATGCAGCGCGCTTAGTACCAACGAAAAGAACTTTACCTTTCTTCTCACCAACTTTAGCGATTTCTGCTAGAGCTTCGTTGAACATTGGTACAGTTTTTTCTAGGTTGATGATATGTACTTTGTTACGAGCACCAAAGATGAATGGCTTCATTTTTGGGTTCCAGTAACGAGTTTGGTGACCGAAGTGAACACCAGCTTTAAGCATATCGCGCATTGATACAGTTGCCATTTTAAAATCCTCTATGGGGTTAGGCCTCCACATCCCCCATGAATCCGACCCCTAACAACTAACCACTTTTCAGCCGTTATCTGTGTTGTTGAAGCACCCCGGAACATGTGACGGAATGTGTGTGATTTAAAGATATAAGTTAGTGGATACCAAAGCCTGTTTCGCCAGTTGGAGAAAACAGTCCTGATGTCCGGCGCGCTTTATACCATATTTTGTCTATCTATGGCTAGAAAAAAATCGAAAAATGGCGACTGCTATACTGATCTCTAAAGGCAATTTTCCTCTATAAAATAGTGTCTATATCAAACGGCTTCTGCATCCGTTAGCCGAGCATTATTTAATCACGTTAACAGTATCCACCAGTATTGTACGGACATGGTAATGTTGCGCTAAATTGCTGCACTGATAGAATAGCCCCAATATGCACACTTAGGTGCTACCAAATTAAGAGATATGCAATGGCTGTAAAAATTAAAACTGCTGAAGAAATCGAAAAAATGCGCGTCGCCGGCAAACTGGCTGCTGAAATTCTAGAGATGATCGAACCTCATATCCAAGTAGGTACGACGACAGAAGAACTAAACCAAATCTGTCATGACTACGCTCTAGAAAGAGGCGCATACTCAGCACCACTTGATTACCACGGTTTCCCTAAGTCTATCTGTACGTCTATCAACCACATCGTGTGTCACGGTATTCCAGCATCACAAGACGAAACTGGTAGCACAGGTCAATTTAAGCCTGCTGTACTTAAAGATGGCGACATCCTTAACGTAGATATCACGGTAATCATCCCTGACGACGAAAATGCAGATCTAAGCACTCGCCCTCAAGGCTACCACGGTGATACCTCTAAGATGTTCCTTGTGGGTGAAGTATCACCTGCAAACAAGCGTCTATGCATGGTTGCTCAAGAAGCACTTTACGAAGGCATGCGCCAAGTGAAGCCAGGTGTTCAACTTGGTCAAATCGGTACGGCGATTGAGAAGTACATCAAGACCAACAACAAGAACAACCCGCGCGCTAAGTTCTCTATTGTTAAAGATTACTGTGGTCACGGTATCGGTTCTGAGTTCCACGAAGATCCGCAAGTTGTACACTACAAAAACAACGACCGCACAGTACTGAAAGCGGGCATGTGTTTCACTATCGAGCCAATGATCAACGCCGGTAAGTTTGGCTGCCGTCTTGATGACGAAGATAGCTGGACAGTGTACACAGCAGACAGCAAGAACTCGGCTCAATGGGAGCACACACTAGTCGTAACAGACACAGGTTGTGAAGTTCTAACACTGCGTAGCGATGATACAATTCCACGTATCATGAAAAACGCTTAGTTCACTGAGCTAAACGCATCAAACTTTTAAAAATATCCTCGCATTGTCGAGGATATTTTTTTATCCGCTCAATTTCGATTTTCCACCAGCTTCTGGTAAATTGTTTAATATTCTCATTTGCTTGCACGGATAGCAGACTATGCCTTATCAATGCCCTCTTACGTTCAATGACGAACAAATTGAAATCTGCGAATTAAAAAATCAGCTCGAGATCTTCACGCAGTACCAAAAAAATGAATTCCTAAATCACCACCCTGTCACTGACTTGGTATTGCTCCGCTCTGAATACATGGACTTGTTACTCAGACGCTTATGGGAGCACTTCGGTTTCAGCAACCTACCTCATATCTCGCTAGTTGCTGTGGGCGGTTATGGTCGTGGTGAACTTCACCCGCTGTCAGACATTGATATCTTAATCGTATCTCAAAAAACATTGCCACCAGCCCTAGGTGAAAAAGTCAGTCAGTTCATCACCTTGCTGTGGGATTTAAGGCTCGAAGTTGGCCACGCGGTGCGTACCATTGCTGAGTGTATTGATATTGGTTTCGATGATCTAACCGTTGCTACCAACCTACAAGAATCACGCTTGTTGTGCGGCAGTGAAGATACCTTTCAAGAGCTTAAACTGAAGATTCATTCCGATTCATTTTGGCCAAGTGAGACCTTCTACAAGGCAAAGATTCAAGAACAGAGAGAGCGTCATGCGCGGTACCACGATACCACTTACAACCTTGAACCTGATATCAAGTCTACGCCAGGCGGTCTACGAGACATCCACACTCTCAGCTGGGTAGCTCGTCGTCACTTCGGTGCGACCTCTTTACTTGAAATGAGCAAGTACGGCTTCCTTACTGATGCCGAGTATCGTGAGCTCGTAGAATGCCAAGACTTCTTATGGCGCGTTCGCTTCGCACTGCATATTGAGCTGCGCCGCTACGACAATCGCCTGACGTTTGCCCATCAAGCACAGGTCGCTGAACACCTTGGCTATACAGGTGAAGGCAACCGTGGTGTCGAGATGATGATGAAGGAGTTTTATCGAACCCTTCGCCGCGTGGCAGAGCTCAACAAAATGCTGCTCAAGCTATTCGACCAAGCGATCATTAATGGTGGTGAGACAGAAGAAGCTGAAATTCTCGACAATGACTTCCAACGCCGAGGTTCATTGATAGAAGCGCGCAAGCCTGCCCTATTCCAAGCAAGGCCGGAGACCATTCTCGATATGTTTATCCATATCGCCAATGACTCTTCCATCGAAGGGGTTAGCCCTCCAACATTGCGACAACTGCGTACAGCACGTCGCAGGCTCAACCGCTTCCTACATACTATCCCAGAAGCGCGTGAGAAGTTTATGACTCTGGTTCGCCACCCCAATGCACTGCACAAAGCGTTTAGCTTGATGCACAAATTGGGCGTGCTCTCAGCGTATCTACCGCAGTGGAGCCAGATCGTCGGCCAGATGCAATTCGACCTGTTCCATGTTTACACCGTCGATGAACACAGTATTCGACTGCTCAAGCACATCAATCGCTTTAGTCAAATTGAAAACCACGACAAGCACCCTATCTGTTGTGAAGTCTACCCACGAGTACAAAAGAAAGAGCTGCTGATCCTAGCCGCTATCTTCCACGACATCGGTAAAGGTCGTGGTGGTGATCACTCAGAGATTGGGGCGGTCGAAGCGTACTCTTTCTGTATTGAGCATGGCTTATCAAAACCAGAAGCCAAGCAAGTGGCATGGCTAGTACAAAACCACTTGTTGATGTCTGTTACTGCCCAACGTCGCGATATCTACGACCCAGAAGTGATAACCGAATTCGCCAAAAAGGTCCGTGACGAAGAGTCGCTAGAGCTATTGGTTTGCTTAACCGTTGCCGACATCTGTGCAACCAACCCAGAGCTATGGAACAGTTGGAAACGAACCCTACTCGCAGAGCTATTCCACTCAACTCAGCGCGCACTTCGCCGCGGCTTGGAAAACCCAGTCGACGTTCGAGATCGTATTCGTCACAACCAACAAATGGCATCTGCACTGCTACGTAAAGAAGGCTTCACCGCTCGTGAGATCGAGGTGTTGTGGCAACGCTTTAAAGCCGATTACTTCTTACGTCATACCCATAAGCAGATTGCATGGCATTGTGAACATTTACTACGCCTAGAAGATCCAAGCCAGCCTTTAGTTTTGATCAGCAAAAAAGCGACACGAGGCGGAACAGAAGTATTTGTTTACTGCAAAGACCAAGCAGCACTGTTTGCTACCGTGGTTGCCGAGCTCGACAGACGTAACTTCAACGTTCACGACGCTCAGGTTATGGCAAGCAAAGATGGTCATGTTCTTGATACCTTTATCGTGCTAGACCAGCATGGCAATGCGATTGACGAAGCAAGACACAAGGCTGTCGCAAAACATCTAACCCATGTTCTAGCCGATGGTCGCCCTACAAAGATTAAAACACGTCGTACACCGCGTAACTTACAACACTTTAAGGTCAAGACTCTGGTTGAGTTCCTACCAACTAAGAGTAAAAAACGTACCTTGATGGAACTAAGAGCACTCGATACGCCTGGGTTACTGGCACAAGTTGGTGCAACCTTCGCAGAGTTAGGTATCAACCTACATGGCGCTAAAATTACGACCATTGGCGAACGTGCAGAGGATTTGTTTATTCTGACCAGTGACACAGGTGGGCGACTTTCTGAAGAGCAAGAACAGGCGCTCAGAGAAAGACTGACCGAGCATGTTTCTGAGCTTGCGCCTTAGAACGCGAATGAAGTACAACTCGCCGGTTTAATGAGGAAATAAGTGTGGGCAAAGATAGAGAGCGATCTTGCCCACAACTTACAATCAATTCACAGATATCAACTATCTAGCTCGTCGTTAGGCTGCTACATTGATTAAGTCAATTACATAAAAGTATTACATTCATAAACTAGAGGTCGCTTATGTATCCAAACCTCACAGGCTTAGGTATCCACGAGCCTAAACAGATTGAACGTTACTCCCTTCGCCAAGAAGCACACAAAGATATCCTTAAGATTTATTTTCGTAAGCAGAAAGGCGAATTGTTCGCGAAAAGCGTTAAGTTTAAGTACCCACGACAAGTGAAAAGTGTGCTTGTTAGCGGTGGCAATAATCAATACAAAGAAGTGACTGAGATTAACCGCAACCTCACGCTTGTGATTGATGAGCTTAATAAGATCACCAAACCTACGCCAACCACTGAGATGGATGTAAAACAGAAGATCCTGACCGACTTGCGCCATTTAGAGAAGGTTGTGTCTAGCAAGATCGCTGAGATCGAAGCGGATCTAGAAAAACTAAAATGATCCCGATGCTAGGCAACTAATGACTAACGTTGGTTGATCTACTCAGATTATACAGACAAGAAAAAGGGCTGATATCACTATCAGCCCTTTGTTTTATCTAACTTTTATTTAGACGACCGTACTTGTGCATCGACTAAATTTGTATCCCATTCAAAGGCTTCAAATAATTGTAGCCAAGTTTCATCAAGGCTTGCCTTCATCACTAATTCTTCTTTCGTGAAAGGGTGAATAAAGCGTAACTCTGAAGCGTGCAGTAACAAACGGTGTGAATCCAAGTTTTCACGGAACAGTCGGTTATGCTTGCCATCACCGTGAGAAGTATCGCCAACAATTGGGTGTCTTAGGTGGGCCATATGACGGCGCAGCTGATGTTTACGGCCCGTCTTCGGCAACATCTCTACTAAGCAGTAACGGCTCGTTGGAAAACGCCCTGTCGAATATGGTACTTCCACTTTTGCTAACGGTTCATAAGCCGTCACGGCCTCTTGTGCTTCCTTGTCCTCTTTTGCAAATTTATCCGCAATCTTGTCTAGTTCGACCTTGAGTGGGTAATCAAGCGTATCGCCCTCTTCTATCCAACCACGAACAATTGCATGATAAGTCTTTTGCATCTCATGGTTAGCGAACATCGGCATCACCTCAGAAGCCACTTCACTTGAGAGTGCGAACACCAATACGCCAGAAGTCGGCCTATCTAAACGGTGCAATGGGAACACGTGTTGACCAATTTGGTCACGCAGAGTCTGCATCACAAACTGAGTCTCATGTTTATCTAGCCATGAGCGGTGCACCAGCATTCCTGCAGGCTTATTTACCGCGACAAAGTACTCATCTTGATAAATGATCTCTAACATTAGGCGCATACCTCATCAATGCTTTGAATCGTCACTAGTAGCTCAGCTTTGTCCGCCTCGTTTTTCCATACTTCACCAAAATATGGATGAATAGCAAACCCTTTAGGTAAAGGCATTTGCGCGTCAATCATCGCATTGATCTTTACGATGAAGATCCACTGTAGCCACTCTTCGGGTTGCAGTGAATCGATAGCAAAAGGTTCAACGCTCGCCAGAGCTTCATCCGACGGTGCAACGCTACTCCACAGAGAGCATTGGCGCATTTGTTGTTCTAATTGTTGAAGTAATGGAGGTAACTTTGTGGCAGCTGTCATTTTTCACCAAGTTATTTATCTAGTGACCTTGAAATTGGGGCATAGAGTACCATCTATTGAGGAAAGAAAGTTAGGAGCTTATTACTATGGAAACCATTCACACGCTCACTCAGTTATTGAAGAATAGCGGTTGCCAATACGATATCTACGATCTTGGTCGTCGTATCCAGAAAATCGACAACACCTTATTCTCAGATGTTGAGCAAGGGAAACAGCCATACCCATTTCCACTTCAGAAACAAGCTCACTTAGCGATCAGCTACTGGAATGAACAGAAGCAGCCATGGATCTGGTTCTTAAAATTCAAACTGGATGAAAGAGGTCTACTTAACCAAGCCGATGTAGGTAACTTTTTGAAGTTCGTATTAGAAGCGATGGGCACGCGTTTAAGCGGTGAGATCAGCGAAGAGCAACAAGAGAAGCTGTCAAACAACCCATACACCTTCAAGCCTTCTGAAGACAAAATGGCGGTATTCCATAGCCAAGTAAGAGCAGAATTAGATCTTGCGACTAGCCAATACTATGAGCATGCTCAGCACTACTTCACCAGTGAATTAGGTTGGGACAATTGGCAGACTGTTGGCCTTCAAGGCATCACTGATATGTGTGCCCGTCTCGGCAGCCAACAAAACGGTGTCGCGATTCGTAAAGCCTTCAATAAGCTTCCTTCTGAGCCGCTTTACGCGACATTAGGCGCACTGGAGCACACACAAATTAATGACAAGCTAGCTCAACGCTTACAAGAGATGGCCGAGAACGAGATCAACAGCAATGAACCAGACCTGTTCTTGTTGTCTGCACTGGTGCGTGCCCTATCAGGTGCAGAGCCAAGCATCACCAATTCAGTAATTAACCAAGTTCTGGCGAGCCCGCGTTTAAGTCATCAAGAAGTACTGATTGGTTTAGCAGGCCGAAGCTGGCACGCTCTACAAGACCCAGCAATTGCTGAGCAATTCTTGTTGCGCCTCGCACAAACGGGCAATCAAAACCTATTCAACCAGCTATTTGCTGATCTAGTGATGATTCCAGCTCTGAGAATGGTATTTTTGCCATTGCTGAACTCAAACCCATCTCCAGAATTGGCGAATGCACTGATCGAGTTACAACAAGCTACTAAATCTCAGTAATACTTTAGCAACTCGCTGATAAGCCTGAATAAAACTGCTTAAAGCTAGGGTTAAATAGGAAGAAAAAGTAAAAGGAAGTATGGATTAAATGATAGATAACTTATTGGCTATTTTGTTTCTGTGCTTCTTTTGCTTTCTGTTTTGGCAGCAGCGCAGGCAATCTGAGCTTGCGAAAGCTGCCATTGCGAGAAAGTGTAAAGAGCTCGATTTGCAACTGTTAAGTGTTGCCTTTAGTGGTCATAAATTGAAGATGCGCCATGAACTCACGACCATTTGGCGCTGGCACACCATTTACCAATTTGAGTTTTCAGCGTTAGGGGATGACTGTTACAAAGGGAAACTGACCATGGTAGGTTTCCGTTCTATGCGGTTTGAGCTACAGCCTCATAGAATGTAACGTCGCAATAGGCGGTGTATCGATATTCATGATAAGGGCCAAACTGATCTTGTTTGGTCTCTTTAAATACAAAGCCAAGCTTTTCTAAAAGCTTGATCGATGGATTATGACCGACATTAACGGTCGCGAAAACATTCGTTAAACGCTCTTCAAAGCACACCAAATTAAAGAAAGGTTTCAGTACCTCACTGGCAAAACCTTGATTCCAATACTCTTTATCCAAGATAAAACCTAACTCGTGCTTACCTTCTTCTGATGAGATAAATACATGCCCAAGATATTCACGGGTTTGGTTATGGATAATGGCACGGCAAAAGCCGACGTTGTCTTGCAGTATCTCTTGAAATAGTTGCTTCGCAGAAGCGATAGAATGCGGCCCATTCATTTCTGCTCGATTAATCGGGCAGCAGTTGAGCTTGATGAAGTCGTGCTGTAGCTGTTCGGTATAAGGTACTAACAGCGTTCTTGAGGTTGCTATCGTCATAAAACACTCCTTGTGTTGACCGTTAGCAGAAAAGCAGATGTATTGCTCCTAAATAAAGAGCCTCTAGATGGGTGAAATGTCCAGATAAAGAAAAGCCCCGACACCGAAGTGTCAGGGCTAGGGTCTTACTCGCAGCAGTCCGGCTACTAATTAATGCTCCATGCATCATCCATAATAGTGGCTGTAATCCTTCAGCTCTTTCCTTTACTTCGCCGTCCTAGCGGTGTCCAATCATCCTGAAAGCTAACAATCCTAGTTAGCGCACATCACTTGTTCCGTGAGCGGTGTCCTTTACATCATCCTGATGCTAATCCAACCCTTTATCCTAAAGGTGTCCATTGTCATTCCATTGCAGCTAACTTCCTGTTAACTGACTGTGTCCCTACAATGTCCTTGCGCTCCATGCTTGATCACTCAATCCTAAGTAACCAAATCTTCATCCTGAAGATAACCAATTCCTTGGTGCTTTCCTGTTCCGTGTCAGAATCCTTCCGACAAGGTTTAATTTACGCGATTTAGGATTTCGGACAATAGATTTGCATCACATTTTGAATTCAACCAAGTTGTTAATTATATAAAACAATTAAAATTCAACACCTTAACCATATGCATATCAATTTCTCTAGAGAAGTATTCGCGTTATCTCACAGCGTTTGTAAGAGATCTCTCACACGCCATGGGCAGTTTTATGATTCGCTATCAGTCACCGGAGCGAGTAAAATGACCAAAGACTAAAAATGGAGGTCAACATGCTGACAAAAGATGTTTCTGAAGAGTTGAAATCAGTGCTTGAAGGACTGCAAGCACAAGGCAAAGAGCCAACCGTTGCGTTAGTAAAAGCTCGTATGAGTACATCGGTCCCAATGCCTGCGTTAATCACGACCATTAAAAGCTGGAAAAACGCGAACCGCGTTCCCAAGGTAGAAGTCGCTGCACAACAAGAGCCAGAGGTCGATCGTATTGGCCAACTAGAAAAACAAATTCTTGAACTTACCGCTCGCGTCGCCACGCTTGAAGCCAAATTAGCTGAGCAGTAAGTTAGCCGAGACGTAAGTTAACAAAAATAAATCAACAGATTAGCTAACAGAGAAATAGAACACTATGAAGATATGGGTTGATGCGGACGCTTGTCCTAAGGTTATCCGAGAAACCATCGTACGCGCAGCTGAGCGAACCGGTGTTGAATGCACCTTCATCGCGAATCACGTTGTCCCTGTACCGAAGCGTAACAACATTCACTCTATTCAAGTACCAAGCGGATTCGATATCGCCGACAATGAAATAGTAAAACGCACAGAGAAAGGCGATCTCGTGATTACTTCAGATATTCCTCTGGCTGACGAGGTTATAACTAAAGGCGCACTCGCGCTGAGTTCTCGTGGGGAGCTTTATACAAAAGAGACCATTAAAGCGCGCCTCAACATTCGCGACTTTATGGAAACTATGCGCTCAAGTGGCATCCAAACAGGTGGCCCAAGTTCACTGTCTCAAACCGACCGCCGTGAGTTCGCTAACCACCTTGATCGCCTACTAGCAAAGCGCTAACCCTCCCTTCTTCTCTAGAGAGATCTGGGAACGTCTTATTGAGGCAACAAAGCGCTCTGTGAAATTTTAATCGACCTACTCCGTTCTTGATATTTATTACAATAACGGAGTATTGATTATGGTTCGTCGCATTGCTTTAGCACTGTCCATCACTTTAGGAAGCACTCAACTTTCCTTCGCCAATCAAGAATATGGCATCGTTGGCGGCAGCCTCACCTACGGCGAAAGTGTTTTTTCTACCAAGAGTACCCCTCAACTTGGTGCGACACCCAACCTCTTCTATTCTGGTCCTAAAGGCTTTATTGATGGCAGCTTAGCAAACTGGCAACTGCTGCCTTTTGTCGGACTATCTGGAAACTGGCGGTTCGCTGAGGTATCAGATACCTTCGTTGACCTACCTAATGGCATTCAAGACAGAGATGGCAATGGCGAACTCGGGATAACGCTGGGAACAGTAGGCGCTAGGCTAACCTACTTACACGATGTAACCTCAGAGCATAATGGCTACGAAGTTCAGCTGCATCTAGGCAGGACGTTAGAAACATGGGCAAAGCCATTAACCATTACCCCCTACCTCGAAGTCGATTATCGTGACAAAAAACTCTCTAATCACCTCTACGGCATTTCAAGCAGCGAGTCCTCTGTATCAGGGCTAGATCAGTTTGATGCAGGGTCTACCTTTGTTTATCAAGCAGGGCTCATTGGCCTCTATGAATTTACACCACGCTGGATTGGTATTAGCAAGATGGAATTGACTCACCACGACTCGAACAGCCCTCTCATCCAAAGGGATGTAGGGTGGTCGCTGGAGGTTGGTTTAACCTACCGTTTTGCAGGCTTGTAGTCCCTATCTTCCAATAAAGAAAAAGCCCGCACACTGTGCAGGCTTTCGATGTAATCATAAAACAATGATTAGATTCTATGGCGTGTAGTACGTTGCTGCACCTGGGCCAACTGGCAGACCAAATACGAATACCCACACGTAGAACATTAAGCTCCAACCAACGATGAATACGATCGAGTATGGAAGCATAGTTGCAATCAAAGTACCAATACCTAGATTCTTCATGTAACGCGTTGCTACAGCAAGGATAAGACCGAAGTAGCTCATCATTGGAGTAATGATGTTCGTTGTTGAATCACCGATACGGTAAGCCGCTTGAATCGTTTCTGGTGCGTAACCAACAAGCATTAGCATTGGAACGAAGATAGGTGCTGTTACTGCCCACTGAGCAGACGCTGAACCGATCATTAGGTTAATGAAGCCACACATTAGGATGAATGCGAAGAACAACATTGGACCTGTTAGACCGATATCTTGTAGGAAGCTTGCGCCCGCTACTGCGAATACTTGACCGAAGTTAGTCCACTTGAAGAAAGCAACAAACTGAGCAGCAAAGAATACAAGTACGATGTACATGCCCATAGAAGACATAGACTTAGACATTGCATCGATAACATCGCGGTCAGTTTTCATTGTGCCGGTAACTTTACCGTAAACGAAACCAGGAACGGCGAAGAATACGAAGATGAACGCTACGATACTCTTAAGGAACGGAGAACCTGCTACCGTGCCAGCTGCAGAACGTAGAACACCATCTTCAGGAACAATTGTCCAAGCAAGAAGAGCTGATACTGCTAGAACTGCGATACCTGCTAGCTTAAGACCTTTCTTCTCAACGTCTGTTAGCTTGCCCATTGTATCGTTTGATAAATCTTCAGACGCTTCTTCGTCGTTGTATTTACCCAGTTTTGGTTCAACAATCTTCTCCGTTACGAATGCACCCGTAATTGCGATGAAGAAAGTAGAAACAAACATGAAGTACCAGTTTGATTCTGGACCAACTGTGTAAGTCGGGTCGATCATTTGTGCTGCTGTTTCTGTAATACCAGAAAGCAGTGGATCAACCGTACCGATTAGAAGGTTTGCAGAGTAACCACCAGATACACCAGCGAATGCTGCCGCTAGACCAGCAAGAGGGTGACGACCTAAAGAGTGGAAAAGCATTGCTGCAAGTGGAATCAGTACCACGTAACCTAGCTCTGAAGCTGTGTTAGAAATGATACCTGCGAATACCACAGTTACTGTAACCATGCGCTTAGATGCGCCCATTACCATGCCACGCATCGCAGCAGATAGTAGACCAGAGTGCTCAGCAATCGCTACACCTAGCATTGCAACAAGCACGGTACCTAATGGCGCAAAGCCAACAAAGTTTTTAACTAAATTAGTTACGATAAGCTGTAAGCCTTCAGCATTAAGTAAGCTTACAACGTGGATCATGCCGTCAGCAGCACGACCTGGAGCACCTTCTGGACGGGGGTCCATAACAGACACTTCAAAGTATCCTGCGATACCAGAAGTAACTAAGATTGCGACACAGAAGATTGCGAAAAGAGTGATCGGGTGGGGTAATAGATTCCCCAAATACTCAACACCATCGAGAAAACGGGTAAAAATAGGTTTCTTTGGCGAGTTGTTTTTTATTGAAGCTGATGAACTCATCAGTTCCCTCCTTGTAGTGATTCCTATGCAATTGTGACAAAAATGTTCAAATTGCAGGCGAAGGGTACGCGACAAAATTATCAATTAGAAATTCAAAATGTTACAAAATGTGTAACAAGCGACGATATCTAACTATATTTGAACAATTAATTAGCAAATTAAACCATAATAAACACAAAAACCAGCTTTATAATTTACAACCATACATTCACTATTAATATAACTTACGATATAACCTCTTGATTAGTTTAAAAATAAAGTTCGCCGCACGATAAATAACCACTCGGTATTTAATCAACTTGCATATGAAGGAAAAGAAAAACCGTTAAATGAATAAAGTTTGACTTTCCCCTCGTTTTTTACAGGTGTGTCACATCCAATTGACTGCTTATTTTTGAACCGCTTTGAACCTTGGGTTAGTTTTGCAAATTACATATAGGCGCCCTCTACGCTTAACGATTTGACAATCAGGGTGACGGCTCTTTGCGCTTTTAAGTGATTTTAAGTGATTTTGCAACCTTCATCTATTTAGCTCCCTTACCCAATTGACCAAAGCGGCGAGTAAAGTTCGCCATGCGACCTTCTTTATGAATCACTCGTTGCTTACCTGTATAGAAAGGATGAGACTTTGAAGACACTTCAATAGTGAAGTAAAGGTAAGTATTGCCATCTCCCCATTCGATCGTACGGTCTGTTTTCAAGGTTGAACCTATCAAGAAGTATTCATCAACACTGGTATCATGAAAAACCACAGTGCGGTAATCAGGATGGATATTTGGTTTCATTTGTTTCCCCTAAACCATCATTTGATATGTTATAACATTGCGAGTGTTAATTATTATCAAAAGAAAAACAAGTTATTTTGTGATATTTTCCGGCCATAGATCGTAATTAGAGAACGTCCCCCATGTACTCCATTGAACCTATTGGCTTTATAGAATCTCCCTATAAAGAGAAGTTCGCGGTACCAAGGCAGCCTAGGTTGGTGCCGACATCAACCTCTAGAGTAAGGCTTGTTGACGCGGCAAACTGCCTAGAGTCGGTTCGCAACATCGAGCAATTCAGCCATGTGTGGCTCCTATTTCTGTTCGACAAAAACCTTGAAGCGGGCTGGAAGCCGACGGTGAGGCCGCCTCGACTGGGTGGTAATGAACGCATTGGGGTTTTTGCATCTCGTGCCACATTCAGGCCCAATGGAATTGGCATGTCTGCGGTGGAGTTAAAAGGTGTATCTCAAGATAAAGGGCAAACTTGGCTAGACCTTGGCAGTGTCGATTTAGTCGACGGGACACCAATTATCGACATCAAGCCTTACATCCCCTACTCCGATTCCATTCCGGATGCACAGGGAGGGTTTGCAGCCGAAGAGCCAGAGGTGTTAGAGGTTAACTTTTCACAACAGGCACAAAGCAAACTGGCACAGCACCCAGAGGCTCGCCATATTATTCAAGTGATCAAAGAGGTATTAGGCCAAGATCCTCGCCCTGCCTATAAGAAAGGCAAGCCAGACAACAAGGAATATGCGGTAAATTTGTTCGATCTTAACGTGAAATTCGTTGTTGAGGCGTTTTTCATCAATGTAACTGACATTGAACGCTTTTGAGATCCCAAATAGGCTGATATTATATGCGGCTATATCGGATTTGCTGCTGCCTATAGCTGCAGTAAATTTACTTTTATTAATGATGAAACGGATACCATAGAATGCGTACCAGTAACTATCTTCTTTCTACTCTGAAAGAGACTCCAAACGACGCAGAAGTTATCAGCCACCAGCTGATGCTACGTGCAGGTATGATCCGTAAGCTAGCTTCAGGTTTATACACTTGGCTACCTACCGGTCTGCGTGTACTGCGTAAAGTCGAAAACATCGTTCGCCAAGAGATCGATAATGCAGGTGCAGTTGAGACTTTAATGCCCGTAGTGCAGCCGTTTGAGCTATGGGAAGAGACTGGTCGTAGCGAAAAAATGGGCCCAGAACTACTGCGCTTTACTGACCGTCATTCTCGTCCGTTTGTTCTTAGCCCAACAGCTGAAGAAGTAATCACTAGCCTAGTTCGTAACGAAGTAAACTCGTACAAACAGCTACCACTGAACTTGTACCAGATTCAAACTAAGTTCCGTGATGAGCGTCGTCCACGTTTCGGTGTTATGCGTGCTCGTGAATTCTCTATGATGGATGCGTACAGCTTCGACATCGACAAAGAAGGCCTAGAAAAGTCTTACCAAGCGATGCACGATGCTTACTGTAATGCATTCGACCGCATGGGTCTTGAGTACCGTCCAGTACTAGCAGACTCTGGCGCTATCGGTGGTAGTGGTTCTCAAGAGTTCCACGTACTAGCTGAAAGCGGCGAAGACCTAATCGCATTCTCTACAGAATCTGATTACGCAGCAAACATCGAGAAAGCTGAAGCACTTGCTCCTACTGAAGAAGCTGCTGCACCAACTCAAGAGATGGAACTGGTTGATACTCCAAACGCGAAAACTATCGCAGAATTGGTAGAGCAACACGGTCTAGCAATCGAGAAAACAGTTAAGACTCTATTCGTTAAAGCTTCTGATGAAGTAGATGCAGACATCATTGCTCTAATCATCCGTGGCGACCACGAACTGAACGAAGTGAAAGCGGAAAACCTTCCACAAGTTGCTTCTCCACTAGAGATGGCTTCTGAAGAAGAAATTCGTGCACTCGTTGGCGCTGGCCCAGGTTCACTTGGTCCTGTAGGCCTAGAGCTACCATTCATTGTTGACCGCTCTGTTGCTGTAATGAGCGACTTTGGCGCTGGTGCAAACGTAGATGGTAAGCACTACTTCGGTATCAACTGGGGTCGTGACGTTGAGCTTGCTCAAGTAGAAGACCTACGCAACGTTATCGAAGGCGACCTAAGCCCATGTGGTCAAGGTACACTTCAGCTTAAACGTGGTATCGAAGTTGGTCATATCTTCCAACTAGGGAACGTTTACTCACAAGCGATGAACTGTGGCGTGCTTGGTCCTGACGGTAAGAACGTTATCCTTGAGATGGGTTGTTACGGTATCGGTGTATCACGTGTTGTTGCTTCTGCAATCGAGCAGAACCATGACAAATACGGCATCATCTGGCCAGACGCACTAGCACCTTTCCAAGTTGCTATCGTTCCTATGAACATGCACAAGTCTGAAGAAGTTAAAGAAGCGGCTGAGAAGCTATACGCTGAACTAACAGCTATGGGTATCGAAGTACTATTCGATGACCGTAAAGAGCGTCCAGGCGTAATGTTCTCTGACATCGAGCTAATTGGTATCCCTCACACTATCGTGATCGGCGACCGCTCAATGAAAGAAGGTAACTTCGAATACAAGAACCGTCGTGCTGGTACTAAAGAAGCTGTTGCTATCGATTCAATCGTTGAACACGTTACTTCTCAATTTGCTAAATAAGCAAACTCAGCAAAGTACGTGATCTTGCCAAGCAAATAATAGAAGGCTGCCATCTGGCGGCCTTTTTTATTTCCCCTCTTCACCTTCACTCACTCTCTCATTTCTCGATAAAGTAAATAACGTAAGTTAATCCCCGGTTCATCTTTAAATACGTATATTGGATTCATCAACTCATTAGACGCGTTTACCATTGGAGGTATCGATGGATCTTAAAAGCCTACTTAACCAAGCACTTAAGTCAGACCTTGTTAAACAAGGCACTCAGAAACTCTCACAAAGCTCATCTGGCCTAAGCGGTCTTACACAAGGCAGTAGCAAAAGTACACTTGGCGCATTAGGCGCAGGAGCCGTTGGTGGCGGGTTGCTAGGAGCTCTCATGGGCTCAAAGAAAACCAAGAAGATTGGCAAGAAGGCCGTAGGTATTGGTGGAGCAGCTGCGCTTGGTGCATTGGCATACAAGGTATATAACGATTACCAAGCCAAACAAGGCACACCAGACTCATCTCCGCAAGCCACTTTTGATGAGCAAGATGCTTGTCATAATCTACTTATTCTACGCTCTATGATTGCGGCTTCTAAAGCGGACGGTCATGTCGATGAGCAAGAAATGGCGAAAATTGAACAAGCCGTCGAAAACATGGGGGCGGATTATCAGCTGACTAAGTTAGTGTCTGAAGAGCTGCACAAACCGCTCGACCCAAGCGAAATCGCTCAACTCGCAAGCTCACCGCAACAAGCTAGTGAGATCTACTTAGCCTCTTTGATTGTGGCTGACGAGCAGAACTTCATGGAAAAGTCTTATCTCAAAGAGCTCGCCAAGCAACTCAACCTTGCAGATGAAGTGAAATACCAGCTGGAGCAGCAAGTCGCGGGCTAGTCGACCAATCATTGGTTAACTGGTCACCTAATAAAGTGACAAACTTAAGCGCAATAAAATGAGATATGATCTGCTCCAGCCAGACTGGACACTTCACTAAGCGACATTTTGTTGTTCAAAGTTAACTGGGATTAGATACCCAAGAGCACTGTGATCTGCTCCAGCCAGACTGGACACTTCATTAAGCGACATTTTGTTGTTCAAAGTTAACTGGGCTTAGATACCCAAGAGCACTGTGCCTTCTCGTTCGATTATAATCAACCTCTATGTACTCGAAGATCGTTTGGCGCATCTGCTCTCTCGTCATAATCGGCTCATATTGGATCGCTTCCACTTTCATAGAATGGAAGAAACTCTCAACACAAGCATTGTCCCAGCAGTTTCCTTTCCTACTCATAC